>DAOVFR010000170.1 GCA_030672805.1 Candidatus Krumholzibacteriota bacterium | reverse complement strand
TTCACGGCCCATCCGAGGGTCAGGGAACGGTACGCGAGGCAATTCAAGTATGTCCTGGTCGACGAGTTCCAGGATACGAACACGATCCAGATGGTTATGATCGATGCGCTTGCATCGAGGCACCGGAACCTTTTTGTCGTGGGGGACGACGACCAGGCGATATACGGGTGGAGGGGCGCGACGATAGAGAACATCCTCCAGTTCGAGAAGGTGTACCGGGGAACAGTGACGATCCGCCTCGAGGAGAACTACCGGTCGACGAACAATATCCTAGAGGCCGCAAATAAGCTTATAGCAAATAACGTGGGGAGGAAGGGAAAAAACCTGTGGTCGAAGAAAGGCAAGGGAGAAATTGCAGCACTGTACAGTGCGAATGACGAGATCGATGAGGCAAACGCCGTTCGCGAAACGATCATCGGGCTCATCAGGTCCGGGTACAGGAGGGACGAGATAGCCATTCTCTACAGGACACATGCACAGTCCCGCGCACTGGAAAACGCACTTAGGCGGGGAGGTCTTCCCTACCAGATCATCGGGGGCGTGAGATTCTACGAGCGGAAGGAGATCAAGGACCTTCTCGGATACCTGAAGCTCGTGAACAATCCCGACGACGACGTCAGCTTCAGGCGTATCGTCAACGTGCCGCGCAGGGGTATAGGGCAGGTTAGCGTCGAGAGAATAGAGGGGGCAGCGGGCGGCAGGAGTCTTCTTGACACCGTGATGGATGCGACGACCGGGGTCTCACGGGAAAACAAAAAGGTCAAGGACTTCGGAGAACTCTTAGCCTCGCTTCGTCTCATGGCCGGATCGAAGACGGCCCACGAGGTGCTCGAGGCCGTTATCGATAGGACGAAGTACCGCGATTACCTTCTCGATGACCCGAAAACAGCACAGGTGAGGCTCGAGAACATCGAGGAACTCCTCGTCGAGACGCAGCGGTTCGTCTCAACTGCCGCCGACCGGAGCTGTGCCTTCTTCCTCGAGGAAATCGCGCTTCTGAGCGGTATCGACTTCCTGAAATCGGAGGAAACGGTTGCGCTCATGACACTCCATAACTCGAAGGGACTCGAATTCAGGGCGGTCCTGATCACCGGCCTGGAAGAGGGACTGCTGCCTCATTATTCGAGCTTTGACGACAACGAGGAACTGGAGGAGGAGCGCAGGCTTTTCTACGTCGGCATGACGAGGGCCATGGAACGCCTCTTTCTTTTCACCGCATCGAACCGCATGCGGTTCGGAAACCGGACCGGAAACGAGCCTTCACGCTTCTGCTGCGAGATTCCCGGACACCTCGTCAAGGTTGTGAACATGATGGACGGCGCGGTATCGGCCGCGGACCTGTTGCGGGATATGGGATCGCCGGTACGGAAAGCACGGGCCGGTGAGAGGACCGTGGCCGGCAGGAGGTTCCGTGTCGGGGCCTCCGTGGTTCACCCCTCGTTCGGAAGGGGGACGATACGAGATGTGGAAGGCTCGGGGCAGGAGATGAAGGTCACCGTTGCGTTTCCCGGCAAGGGAACGAAGAAATTCCTCGCGAACTACGCACCGTTCACATTCGAAACTTGAGAAGCCTGCCCGGTTTTACCGTCGAACGAGAAGAAGCTCGTTTCCCGGAAATGGAACAGCCGTGCGATGATAATGTTCGGAAATGTCTCGATTGCCACGTTGTATCTCATGACCGTATCGTTGTAGAACTGTCTGGCATAGCGGATCCTATCCTCGGCCTTGCCGATCTCATCCTGGAGCCGGAGGAAGTTCTCGTCCGCCTTGAGCGTGGGGTATCCCTCGGCAACGGCAAAGAGCGTTTTCAGCGTTCCGGAAAGACCACCCTCCGCTTCAGCCAGTTTCGGTATGGAATCGGCGCTCAAGGCTCGCGTACGGGCATCTGTGACCGCGGTCAGCACGCCGGTTTCGTGTCCCGCGTATGCTTTCACCGTCTGCACCAACTTCGGTATCAATTCGTGCCTGCGTTTGAGCACCACGTCAATCTGGGAATAGGCGTTCCGGAAGCGGTTTCGATACATAACAAGCCTGTTGAAGATAAATATCGCCCAGGTGAGGTCGGCTGCAATCACCGCTATTATGACGAGCAGCGCAATATTCATGGTGCCTCTTTTAGTTTCGTCCAACCGGGCCTGCTTAACCTGCGCCGCTGCATCCCCAGCCAGCGTCGGCACTGAATTCGCCGCCTGTTTACCCGGCGCCGCTGCATCCGCCGCCGCCTCCCCCGCCCCCTCCTCCGCTGAACCCGCCGCCGGTGCTCGTTGATGACGAGAGGGCGCTCGAGAGCGCCTGCATGTTGCTGATAGAGCTGGTCAGCGACTCGAGAGAGGAGAAGCCCTGTCCGAGTGAGGACGTCTTGCTTGACGTCACGGCCGGATGATACCAGGCCACGACCGGGACGGTGCTGCTGTATTCGATGGCTATGTTTTTCAGGTTTTTCAGCAGCTTGTCCGCAACACCGAGAGCCGTTGCATATACGAGATAGGAGTCCCAGATCTGGAGGAGCCCGGGACCGGCCTCCTTCATCGCGGAGAAATCGATCATGAACTTCTTGAATGCGTTCCACCGCTCGTGCTCGAGCGCGGCCTCGGGTGTCCGCCGGGCAAGCGGGATTGCGGCGATGACACCGAAGACGATGGTTGCGATGCCGATGATAATGAGGATGGGAGTGCGGACGAGAAAGATGAACATGAGTATGATACAGACCCCCGCAAGTAGCGCGATACCGACAAACCATCCCTTGGCCTTCTCGCTGCGGTCATCGTCGAGCTTGAAATAGTTCTTTTCGAACCACTTTCTCAGGAGTTTTCCTCTCGGTTCGATGAATGCCAGGAAGTTTGTCTTTTTTCCGGTCCTGTCGCTTCCCCATTCCACGATTTCTTTTGTCGTGGCCGTTTTGCCGTCACCCGCCTCCCGGATAACCGTTCTCAGCACGTCCTTCTCGAACGGTTCGAGCGGGCGTTCACCTCGCACGTGCTCGATCGGTTCCTTCTCGAGTGCCGCGATCCCCTTCTCCGTTATCGTATACCTGAGAAGGGTATTCTTGAAGATGCCGAGAAACCCTTCGCTCTTTTCTTCACCGATCTCCAGATAGCCGAGCCGAGCGCACTCGAGCAGGGTGGCCGCAAATCCCCTGGTCATATCCTGCACCTTGACGCCGCTCTGGGTCAGTATCGCGGGGAGTACGGCGGGAGGAAGGTCGCGGGGCGGCTCACGTTCGTATGTTGAGTCGTACGAGAGCTTCGGTTCGGTTCCGTACCTGATGTAGAAATAGATATATATTCCGACGATGGCGACGAATATCACGATTCCCGCCATGATGGCTCCATAGAATTTCATCACCATGTGTCTTGCGGTCTCGGTGATGCGTCTCTCGTCGGCAAGAATGGATTCGTACGTCTCACCCGACTGTACCGGGACATCATGGAAGAGCGCGGGATCGAAGAGAGCCCTCACTTCCATGAAGCTTTTCTTCGGTATCCTTGACTGGCCGATATGTGCCCTGCCGAAATCGTCAGGGAATTCGAGTGTGCCCGGCGCCGCCTTGCCGTGGATGAACACCTTGAACAGACCGGGGCTCGGGGAGGGGGGTATGAGCGTGATCTCGACCCTGTCGATGCGGGCGTGGCGGTCCTCGATCGCCTTCCAGTAGAACTGGGCGACGTCCCCGTATCGCTGTACGGCGTTCCGTATACGGTACCGTATAAGAAAACGACGCGTCGTGTTCCGTGCCTGGTAATGCCACTTGATGTTCGCGTAGCCGGCGGACATACTCTGTTCGGATCGCAGTTTCTCGTTCGTTTCCGCGTCCCATACGCCGAGGTAATCGATACCGTACCTCCCGTAGGCGCCCCTCGTCTCACGGTTCAGTGTCGCCCACGTGAAGCTTCCCTTGAAGCTGAACGAGCGGATCTCTTCGACCTCGACGGTGCCGTCTGGAAGGAAGCGGTAGACCTGTTCGATCAATGGATGGCTGAAGCTCTTGTCTTCAGACGCAGCGAGCCTTCCCGGCGGGTACGTGCCTCCGAGGATGACGGCACACACGACGAGTACAAATAGACGGACCGGCGCGCGGGTGTGCAGTGATCCCCACGGGTACCGGCCATGCGGCGATTCGTATACGGTTTTTCTCATGTGATTCCCCCTGTGCGACGGGCCCGGTCATGTCTTTCCATGTTAATGCGGCTCATCATGATATACAGATCATTATTACCGTTTATTCGGCCATGTACCAATATAATTTGGCAAAAAGTATGCCGGACATGCTAGATTTTGATTGAACTGAGCGCCGGTATCATTACCATTACCATGTCTGAGATATATTCGTGAGTTAGCGGTTTTCGTCAAGCGGGAGGAATCGGTCTATGCAGCTTTCTGACGAGGAATTGGGACATCTCGAAAGGCTCGCCCGCCTGAAGCTGGATGGCGAGTCAAGGGAAAAGCTCCGCGGACAGCTCGAACGGATCATCGAGTTCGTGAAGCAGCTCCAGGCGGTGGATACCGGCAGGGTCACTCCCGGTGCGGACACCGGGACACACGAAGCCTTTTATCGTGAGGACGGGACGGGAGCCTGTCTTGAACGGAGCGAGGTGCTCGGACAGGCGCCGGAAACGAAATCGGGAATGTTCAGCGTTCCGCCCGTTATCGAAACGGATGATACTTGAGCACCGGCCGATCGTGGCGAAAGGAGTTCATGGACGATCTGACGAAACTGTCGATTCCGGAACTCGGGCGTCTGTACGGCCTCCGGGAGATACGGCCGGCCGAGGTCGTCGGGGCCTACCTCGAAAGGATCGAGAGGCTTGACCGGTCGGTTGGAGCCTTTCTCGAGATATTCCGGGACGGGGCGATGAAGAGGGCCGCCGAGCTGGAGGACTCGGACAGGAGCGGGAAACCGTTATTCGGTGTTCCCATCGCGATCAAGGACAACATATGCACTAGAGGCAGGCCGACGACGGCGTCCTCGCGGATACTCGAACATTATTGTCCTCCGTACGATGCGACCGTGATCGGGCTGCTTGAAGGTGCGGGGGCGGTGATCATCGGCAAGGCCAACCTCGATGAATTCGCGATGGGTTCCTCAACGGAAAACTCGGCATTCAAGATCACGCGCAACCCGTGGCATCTTGACTATGCGCCGGGAGGGTCGAGTGGAGGGTCTGCGGCGGCGGTGGCGTCAGGCATGGCTCTCGTGGCGCTCGGTTCGGATACGGGAGGTTCGATCCGTCAGCCTGCCGGCCTATGCGGTGTTGTGGGTCTCAAGGGGACGTACGGGAGGGTATCGCGGTACGGGCTGATCGCATTCGCCAGCAGCCTCGACCAGATCGGGCCGATAACGAGAGATGTGCGCGACTGTGCGATCACGATGCAGGTCATTTCGGGGCATGACCCGTGCGATGCGACAACGATCCGTGAAGGGGCGCCGGACCTTCTGACCGGACTGTATGCAGGCGTCGGGGGCATGAGGATCGCTGTTCCGGCCGGGCTGGAAACCTGGAGCATGGATGAATCGGTCAGGAACGCGATCATGCTGGCAATCGAGGAACTGGAGAACGCGGGGGCCGAAACGGAAACGATAGAGCTCCCCGGCATGGATACGTCGATCGCCTGCTACTATATCCTGGCGAATGCAGAGGCTTCATCGAACCTGGCGCGGTATGACGGCGTGCGGTACGGGCTGCGTGAAGGAACGGGTTCGTTGATCGAGATGTACGAGAAGACGCGCGGTAAGGGATTCGGCGAGGAGGTAAAGAGGAGGATCCTGCTTGGAACATATGTGCTTTCCGCAGGGTATTATGACGCCTATTATTCAAAGGCACAGCAGGTCAGAACGCTTATTCGTGAAGGATTCGAGACGGTCTTCAAACACTTTGACCTGATAGTG
>DAOVFR010000236.1 GCA_030672805.1 Candidatus Krumholzibacteriota bacterium | reverse complement strand
GCGGGGTTCTCCCCCCCGTATCCCGACGCCCTGAGAGCCTCGGCCACCCATGACAGTTCAACCCTGATGGTCCACCTCCGCAACCTTCAATGCATTCCTCGCCTCTTCCGCGTCGCAGAACGGCAGCCGTTTGCCGTGGACAATCTGGCAGGTCTCATGACCCTTTCCGGCAAGCACGACGAGGTCGCCCCCGCCCGCTTCGGCTATCGCCTTTCTGATGGCGGACCCGCGGTCCCTGATCACATGGACCGGTATTGACGACGCGGACATTCCTTCCACGATTTCGCCCACGATCCCGTCAGGGTCCTCGGTCCTCGGGTTATCATCGGTCACGTATACCACGTCGCTCAGATCGACGGCGATTTTTCCCATCATCGGTCTCTTGCCGCGGTCACGGTCGCCGCCGCACCCGAAGACGGTAATGACCCGTCTCGGACCAAGCTCCCTGCAGAATTTCAGCAGGTTTTCCAGCGCATCGGGCGTGTGGGCGTAATCGACAACGACCGTCTCCCCGCTGCGGCCGGAGATCACCTCGAATCTGCCCGGAACCGCCGATACCGATTCGATGCCTTCCTTGATATCAGACTTGCCGGCGCCCAGGGCGCGTGACGCCGCGGCGGCGGCGAGTGCATTGTATGCGTTGAACGAACCGAGCAGGCTGAGTTCGATATCGAGCGATGTCCCTTCCGTCTCGATCCTGAATCTGGTCGATCTCATATCCGCCTCGAGGTCATGCATACGAACATCGGCGGACCGGCCCGAGCCGAACGAGACCTTCCGGCCCGTGAAACGCTCCGCGATACCCGACACTACGGCGTCTTCGCCGTTGTAGACGAGGATGCCGGGATCCTTTCGTCTTCCGGGATCGACAAGAGCTTTCACGAAAATCTCCTTTGCCTCGACGTACCGTTCGAATGTTCCGTGATAATCCAGATGATCCCGCGTGATGTTCGTGAACACGCCGACATCGAACTCCAGACCCGTAATCCTTCCCTGGTCGGCGGCATGCGAGCTCACCTCCATGACGACGGCCCTGCATCCCTTCCCTCGAAATCCCGCAATGATCCGGTACAGCTCTATCGGAGCGGGGGTCGTATGCGTGGCGGCCGCCAGGCGGCCGGCCGGGCCGAACCCTATCGTGCCTATTAACCCGGTCGGTCCCACCGCCCTCTCGAGGATCGACTGCATCATGAACGACGTCGACGTCTTGCCGTTCGTACCGGTGATACCGGCCAGTACCAGGCCCGCGGCGGGATCGCCGTAGTACCGCTTCGCCATGAGAGCCGCGGCGACCGCTGTGTCTTCGACAAGAACGCAGGGCAGCGCGCACGATACGGGACGCTGGACAACCAGGGCCGACGCGCCGCGCCGCTCGGCATCCATCACGAAGTCGTGCCCGTCGACGTTCATCCCCCGCACGGCGATAAAAACGCCGCCAGGCTCTACCGTGCGTGAGTCCGTCGAGATGCCGTTCACCTCGATGTCGGCGAAATCCGCCCTTTCCACGGCGCCTGCACTGTCTATCATTTCGGACAATCTCACTGTCCGTCTCCGCCCTTCAGGGCCAGACGGGTAGGCTTCGACACCTTGCACCCAGGCCGGCACGTGAGTGTTATCTCGTGACCGCAGTGGACGACGGTTCCCGGTCGCGGTTTCTGGCTCCGCACGAGGCCGAAACCGGTGATACGGCTTTTCAGCCCACAGGCAATGAGGAGCCGCCGCGCCTCACGGATCGAGAGCTTCCTGAGATCCGGCACATGGACCGTCTTCTCCGATCGTTCCTTCGGCCCGTACAGCAGCTTGCATTCCCCGCCCCGTTCGAGGAGTGTCCCCGGATCGGGGATCTGTGCGTACACGGTTCCGTCCCCGCTCGAACCGCACAGGTACAGCCCGCAGGCGGACGCCAGTCTTACCGCCTCGGCGGACGTCATCCTCAGGAAGCAGGGAACCGCGATACGATCGGTTTTACGGTACCGGAAGGCAACGTCGAGATCGTCCTCCCGGCACAGCAGTTCCGTTGCGAGGTTTATCCCTTCGACGATCTTGCGGAAAACAACGGCGGACGACTCGCCGCCCCAGTAGTAGGGATACGCCGGTTCGTCAAGAAGGACGAGACAAACAAACCGTGGCTCGTCGGCCGGCGCGTATCCGATGAAGCTGGTCACGTATTTTCCCTCTATGTACCCGTTTTCGCCCGCCTTCTCCGCCGTTCCGGTCTTGCCCGCCACGGCGATACCGCTGACGGACGCTTTCTTTCCGGTCCCCTTTACCACAACCTCCCTGCAGAATCCCTTCAGCGTTTCGGCTGTCTCACGCGAGAAGACCCGCCGTAAGCGGACGGGGGGGTTCAGCTCCCTCATCGATTCTCCCTCGTCCCTCGCGGCGAGCACGAGCCGCGGAACAAACAGGTCGCCGCCGTTTGCGAGGCAACAATAAGCCAACGCCATCTGCAGCGCGGTAACACCGATCTCATGACCGATCGAAATGCTGGGGAGCGACCTGCCGGACCACTTCCCGGGAGGCCGCAGCGTTCCCCTGCTCTCTGCGGGCAGATCGATTCCCGTCCTTGTCCCAAAACCGAATTTCAGAATGAACCGGTAAAAATCGTCCCAATCGGAATCCTTCACCGCTTTGATCGTCGCGATGTTGCTCGAAAGAACGAACGATTCCTTGAATGTCAGCCACTCGTACTTGTTGTGATCCCTGAAGGTGCCGAAGTCGAACGACGCCTTTCCGTTCTCCGCGTAGAACACGTCGTAAGGATCCACGGTCCCCCGATCGAGCAGGTACAAATCGGTGATAAGTTTGAACGTCGAACCGGGCTCGAAGATGCAGCTCACCGAGAAGAGCGAGTTGCCGGAAGGATGTCTGTTCCCCCCTGCCGGAACGGCCGGGAACTTCTCGGAAAGGCCGAGGATGTCGCCGTTGCTCGGATCGATAACGATGACGACGCCACCCACGGCACGGTACCGTTCGACCGCTTGATCGAGTTCGAAGTCGATGATCGACTGCACGCGCGAATCGATCGAAAGAAAGAGGTCGCTGCCGTCGTCCGGTTTCTTCCCCGGACCGTTGACGGGAAAGAAGGTCGTGTCCCTCGCATCCTTGTTCACGAGAAGCCACCCGTCCTTACCCTTCAGGATATCATTCAACGCCAGCTCCACGCCGCCCACCGCCTCTCCCCCGAAATTCAGCCTGCCGACGAGGCGCGGCGGAATCGCTTTGAAAGGGTAGAGCCTGTCCTCTTTCCGATCGAGGCGCACTCCGGGGATGCGTGAGACTACCTCGACTTCATCCTCCGAAAGACGCAGGTTCCTGCCGAGCGGAACGTACTGGCGGTCTTCGTCGAGCTTGCGCCCGAGCTGCTTCACCGTAATGCCGAGTATGCCGGCGACAGACACCGCATCACTGCCGTTACCCGCGAAACGCCTCGGCGTCACCCCGATCGAGTAGGTGCGGTGCGTAACGGCGAGCGGGATACCGTTGCGGTCGAATATGCTGCCCCTGCGTGCATGCCACGGGATCTTCCGGTACCACTGCTTCTTCGCCTTTTCGTTGTAAATATCGTGTCTGATGATCTGTATCTGGATGATCCGTGCCAGGAGAATGCAGACTATGATGGTTGCAGCAAACGATACAAACTTTAGACGCCACTGTGGAAAGGGGTGCCTCATCTGCTCTCCGGCTCAATCTCATTAAAATATGGGGTGTCATCATCCCGAACGGCCTGGGCCCATTCGAGGACCTCATCAGCCGTGCCGTTCTTTTCCTCGTAGAGGGCAAGTCTCTTGACTTCATCGGCCGCGCCGGAACGCATCCCGAACTCCCTGACTATGGGAATGATCCGTTCCGGGGAAACGAGTTCGTTGTACTGCGCCGTCAGACGGGCGTTTTCGTCCATCTCC
>DAOVFR010000009.1 GCA_030672805.1 Candidatus Krumholzibacteriota bacterium | reverse complement strand
CAATATCGGCGCGGAGGAATTCACCACGATGGGAGAAGATTACCAGGCGGTGCTCGATTACGCCGGCTTCGGCAGGAGGATCAGGGGATTTCCCGCGAAGCCGATGATCCTGGCCCTTCGGATTCTTGAATTCTTCAAGCTTTCACCACTCTACAAGTGGGTCTACGAGACCGCCGCGGAAGACTCGTTCGTTTCGATCGAGAAGGCGAAGTGCATCCTTAGCTTCAGACCGAAGTATTCGAACAAGGACGCCCTGGTCCGCAACTACCGGTGGTATCTCGATAATCTCGAAAGGTTCGAGAACACGTCGGGAATCTCGCACCGTGCGCCCTGGAGTCAGGGAATCCTGCGACTCGCCAAGCTGTTCTTCTAGGCGCCCCGGGCGGCGGAACGAGAGATATCTCATGAAACAGGTAAGACCCCGTGTTGTCGTCAGCAGGTGTCTCGGGTTCGACAACTGCCGGTACGACGGTGTGATGATCGAGTCGGGGATCGTACGGGCGCTCGAGTCCCATGTCGCGTTCGTACCGGTTTGCCCCGAGGTCGAGATAGGGCTCGGCGTGCCGCGCAACCCGATATTGATCGTTGTTTCCGAAGGACAGCGGAGATTGGTGCAGCCCGCCGGCGCGGGGGACCTCACAGACCCGATGCGTAGTTTCGCCTCGGAGTTTCTCCATACACAACCGGGAATCGACGGCTTCATTCTCAAGAGCCGTTCGCCGTCGTGCGGGATCGTGGACGCGAAACACTTTCCATCCGCGGAGGCTGTGGAACCCGTCTGCGTGGGGGCCGGTTTCTTCGGAGGGGCTGTCGTTAAAAAGTTTCCCGGCCTCCCCGCCGAGGATGAGGAGCGTTTGCTCGACGGCGCGGCCAGGGAACATTTTCTCACGAGGCTTTTCACGGCGGCACGGTTCAGGCGTGTCGGCGAGAGGCTCTCGGTGGACGGGATCGTCCGCTTTCATGCCGAGAACGAATATATACTCAAAGCTTACGACAGGAAGAACCTGGATCTTCTTGGGACGATCGCGGCAAACGGGCAGCGTAAGCCGGCCGATGTTGTGTACGGGCTGTACCGTGATCACCTCGCCCGTGCTCTCGAGAGGCTTCCCGGAAGGGCGTCGATCGTCGATGTCCTTGCCGGTATCGAGGAGGAATGCATGGGTAGTCTCAAGACCGGCAAGAAGCAACGCTTTGCCGAGTCGATCGGGCGGTACGGGGCGGGCCTGGTTACGCTGCACACCGTTCTCGTGGAGGCCAGGACGGTTATCGCGGAATCGGGGAGGAAGGATCTCGGGGAGCAGACTTTCTTGAGACCGTTTCCCGACGAGCTCTTCGAAACAGCCGCCGGGCGAGAGTGATGGATCCTGTTTATGAACTTTACCTTCTGGATTGAATCGTGCATAATGGGCGGCAAGATATCGCGGCGAATGTAAGTGCCGCAAAGGCGGCCGTCCTGGTGTAGTGTGTAACCGGTGAGGGATGGACTGCACGGCAGCAGTTCCGTGTGTGGTGAGGACCTGATGAGGGAGAGATGGACGGCCGGGTTCCCTCGCTTTCTTTCCTTTCCCACGTGAATGTTTGTGACTTGTGTGATGGGAGGTGGGTGTCGATGATATCACGGACTTCACGATCATGGCTTGAAATTGCATCGATCGAGGGGGTCAGCCCGGACAGGTGGGCGCGCCTCTGCCGCTCCATCCCGGCCGGGGAAATTTCCCGCATGCTCGGGAGCTGCAGGGGAAGGACAAAACTCGAGAGGTTGCTCGGGGGCAGGGTCGGCGAGCCTGACCGCCGCTTCGTCGAGAAACAGATCGAATCGGCGCAGCGGAGCGGCAGCAGATTCGTATCGCTGTCCGATCCTGCGTATCCGGTCCTGCTGCGTGAGATAGCTGTTCCCCCGCCGCTTCTCTTTATCAGGGGAGATCTCTCCATCACGAAGAAGCCGGCCGTCTGCATCGTCGGATCGCGCAGGGCGAGCAGGCGTGGACGCGTTACGGCCCACAGGCTGGCGTTCGAGCTATCAAGGCGCGATTTCGTCGTGATCAGCGGCCTGGCACGCGGGATCGATACAGCCGCGCACGAGGGAGCCCTGGCGGATTGTGGTGGGACCTGCGCCGTTCTCGGGTGCGGGATAGATGTGGCGTATCCTCCGGAGAACGCCTCACTCGCTCTCGAGATCTCCCGTGCGGGGTGCATCCTTTCGGAATTTCCCTTTGGCACCCCGCCGCTCAGGCATCATTTTCCACGTCGCAACCGTCTGCTCAGCGGCCTGTCGCTAGGGGTCGTCGTCGTGGAAGCGGGCCTGGGGAGTGGGGCGTTAGGCACGGCGCGCTGGGCTGCCGAGCAGAACAGGGAGGTCTTCGCCGTTCCCGGTCCCGTGGAGTTTGCAGGCAGCCGTGGACCGCACCGGCTGATCAGGGAGGGGGCGAGGCTCGTCGAGGGGGTGGAGGATATCCTCGCCGAGTTTCCGTTCCGGGGACGTGTCGTCGAGGCGCCCGGTGCGCTCGGCCCCGGCACCGGGAACGAACCGTTCAGCGATGACGAGAGGAAAGTGCTTTCGGCGCTTGAGCTCAATCCGAAACATATTGATGAGGTTGTGCAAATCTGCCATATTCCAGCAACATCCGTCCTCACCGTTCTTCTCGAACTGGAGATAAGAGGGGTGGTAGAGCAGTGTGGCGGCGGTACCTACGCGGTGAATTCCGGCCGGATCGGCGCTGCTGATGGAGATACATGATGGAGTTGACAGTGGAAGCCGAATTGTCGACCGCTGCCCGGAAAACGGTCGCCGTCGAACGGTGTGATGGATACCAGCCGGATGGGATCAGGAAGGCGCTGCATAACGTCCTGGAGCCGTTCGGCGGCATGAAGGCGATAGTGAAGCCGCGGCAGCGCGTTCTTCTCAAGCCGAATCTTCTCTCTGCAAAGGCCCCTCCACGTGCGATCACGACACATCCGAACCTCGTGGAGGCGGTCATCAACGAGGTCCGGAAGGCGGGCGGCGAGCCGTTCATCGGAGACAGCCCGGGCGGCGCCGTCAGGGGGATCAAGCGGGTCTGGCAGAATACCGGCATGGAAGAGATGGCGGGCCGGGCGAATGTCGAGCTGGTCAACTTCGAGGCCTCCGGCTCGAAGGGAATACGGTTCGGCAGGTACTCATTCTTCATATCGAAGCCGGTTCTCGAGGCGGATATTATCATCAACCTTCCCAAGCTCAAGACTCATACACTTACGCTTTTTACCTGTGCGATCAAGAATATGTTCGGCGTGATTCCCGGGTTCAGGAAGGGGGAACTGCACAAGCTTTTTCCCGGACCTGTCGAGTTTGCCGAGATGCTCGTGCACCTGTACAAGCTCGTGACGCCGTCGTTCACCATTGTCGATGCCATTCAGGCGATGGAGGGGAACGGGCCCAGCTCGGGATCGCCTCACGATCTCGGACTCATCCTGGCGGGTGACGACGCCGTCGCGATCGATTCGATAGCCGCTGGTATCATCGGCTTTCCCGAGGGGGCGATCGATACGACGAGGATCGCCGCCGGGATGGGACTGGGACAGGGTGGTGTCGAGCGGCTGAACGTCGTCGGGAGCGGTGTTGGGGTCAGACCCGACCGATTCAAGCTGCCTTCGAACAGGGGATTGCGTCTGCTGCCGCGTCCGCTTGCACGGATGGTCGCGCCGTTCGTCTGGGTGAGACCGCGCATCGATCCGGCGCGATGCACGGGCTGCGGGTTCTGCGCGGAAAGCTGCCCCGTGGAAGCGATCTCGAAGGATGGACCGGTCTACGTGATCGATCACAAGAAATGCGTTACATGCCTCTGCTGTCATGAACTGTGCCCGGAATCCAGTATCGATATAACGATGAGCCGGCTTGCGCGTTTCTTCACATGACGGAATGAGATGTGATATGTGGAAACGGATCCGTCACCGAATCGAACTTGCCGGGGTGAAAGTACTCGCCGCCCTTCCCGGGGTCCTGCCGCACAGGTTCTCCGTCAAGGCGGTGGGTCTTCTCGGGGCGCTTGCGTTCGACCTGTTCAGGATCAGGCGGGCGGTTACCCTGGAGAATATCGAGCGTGCCTTCGGGGGCACGATCGATAAATCGGAGCGTGTTCGGATCGGAAGAAGGTCCTACGTTAACTTCGCCAAGTCGATGGCCGAGTTCGCGATAATGGGGAGGCTCTCGCGGACGGCGCTGAACAGGCTTGTCCGCTTCGAGGGTGCGGAGCATTTCGACGCTGCGCTCTCGCACGGAAAGGGGATCATTGCCGTAACGGGTCATTTTGGAAGCTGGGAGCTTTTCGGGGCCGCAGCCGCGGCTTGCGGGTATCCCATCGATTTCCTCGTCGGCGATCAGACGAACAAGCTTGTTGACAACCTGATGAACGGGATCCGGAACGATGCGGGCATCGGTATTATCGCACGCGGGATAGCGGCGAGGGGCGTGTTCCAGTCTCTCGGGAACAACCGAATCGTTGCGCTGCTTTTCGACCAGGATGCGAGGAAGGCGGGGATTTTCGTGGACTTTTTCGGAACACCGGCATCGACGTTTCCCGGCGCGGCGCAGTTCGCGCTGAGAACGGGCGCCCCGATAATCTTTTCATATATCGTCAGGCAGCCGGACGAGTCACACGTGGCATATATCCAGCCCCCGGTGTATCCGGATCCCGGTTCGGAAAAGGAGGAGGAGATCGCACGGCTCACAGCCGCCTTCACGAATGAACTGCAGGGGTGTGCGACCCGCCATCCGGACCACTACTTCTGGGCGCACCGCAGGTGGAAGACGAAGCCGGCGCCCCCGGCCGAGCGCACCTGACCGGTTCCCGCGGTCCGTCAATTCTCTTTGCTGGGATCCTTCTCCACATCTCCGGGATAACCCGTCGGAAAGCCGATATTCTGGGTTCCCTGCCTGGCGTTTTTCCGGGGAAGGGTGATCTCGCCGAACTGTTTCTCGAAATTGCCGATAGTGTTTCCGAGCAGATGGTAAAGCGATTTCGCCGACTGGGGCGTCATGACGATCCGCGAGAAGACCTTCGCCTTCTTGTTTCCCGGGAGGAGCCTCGCAAAGTCGATCACGAACTCCGAGGCGGTAAAGGTCGAAAGAACAAAGTTCGAATAGATGCCTTCGGCGGCTTTATCATCCAGTTCGATCGGGAGGGGTTGCTGCTGTTTCCGCATGTTCTCTCCTTCTTGTCGACGGCGGATGTGGATCGTTAATCGAGGTGGCCTCGAGGTAAGTGCCCTCTTTGCCCACACAGGACGATTCTGGTATGATGTAGCAGGAATAGGGTGCGGTAGTCAACAGGTGAGTTCAGCATATCACACGTAACGAGCAGGACCCCGCCCGGCCGGCCGGGATTCCGGCCGGGGGCCATAAAAGACTGGTAACGTCATGTCGATCCGGTGTTCGAAATGCGGCAGGGAGTTCGATGTCACCCTGTTCGAGTACGGCAGGGAGATACACTGTCCGTGCGGTGCCGTGGTGTCGCTTGCCGACGGCCATACCGTTTTTGACTGGGATTCGTTAGAGAGAGAGATCTTCGACGCGGTCGACTCCCGCGACAGGGATCGTGACGGGAAGCGGGCGGAGATGTTTCGGAGGAAGGCGGACCGGATCACTTCCCTGATACTTTACAGCGATATGCCCCGTGTCGACATCGAGATCGAGATAAGATCGTTCCGCCGTGAGATCCTTGCGGTTTTCCCCGGCAAAGAGGAGCTGTTCGATGCACTCTACCTCGGCCGTTTCCGAAGGATCTGGGAACAGTTCCGGGACGAGGGGGAAACGCTCTGCGGCCAGGATTAATGGCGACGGCGATCTTCTTAACTATGAGATCCGCAAATCACGCGACATTACGAAAATAAGGTCACTGTTCCCTTTAATCCCTGGATTTCTCGGTAACGTCCTCATAATGAAACAGCTTGATTGAAACGGGTGTTACGGGTATATTTTCGAAAGTATCAACTGTAGTGAATCCGGTTTTGTGCCGTATAACCGCATCGGAAAAGGAAAAACCGGCATCGTGAAACGTACCAGGGCCAGACGTATATGCAGCGGGATGTCTCGTTCGACGGTTGCCGTTATCGGGGACCTCATGCTGGACCGCTATATCTGGGGCCAGGTGGACCGGATCAGCCCGGAGGCTCCCGTGCCGGTAGTTGCAGTCGAGAAGACGAACGTAAGGCTCGGCGGGGCGGCGAATGTCGCCTGGAACCTTGTTTCGCTCGGTCTGAACGTGAGGCTCGTCGGTGTGCTCGGGCGGGACCAGTCCGCCCGGGATGTTAAGACCCTTATCGGCGGGAAGGGGCTCGCTACAGATCTCCTCGTTACGGACGGCGTGCGCGTGACCACGGAAAAGATCAGGGTGATCGCCCATAACCAGCAGGTTGTCCGGGCAGATTTCGAGACGAGCGGAGAGATCGGCGGCCGGCCCCTCGGCAGGTTGAAGAGCGCTGTAAAAAGAGCGGTTGCCGGTGCGGCGGTAACGGTTGTATCCGATTACGGGAAAGGTGTCGTAACCGGTCCCGTCATGGAAACGGTACGGGAGGAGTGCCGCCGGGCCGGTATCCCGATGCTCGTCGACCCGAAGGAGGGACACTTCTCCCTCTACAGGGGCGTCTACGGTATCACGCCGAACAAGAACGAGGCGGGCGGTTTTTACAACGTGAGGATCAGGACGGACGAGGATCTGGAACGGGTAGGCAGATTGCTGCTCGAGGACCTCGATGCGAGGGCTGTTCTTATCACGAGGGGTGAGGAGGGCATGACGCTCTTCGAGAGGGGACGACGCTCGAAACATTTTCCCACGATGGCGAGCGAGGTTTACGATGTAACGGGAGCGGGGGATACCGTCATCAGCGTACTCGCTGCCGCCCTGGCGGCAGGCGCCTCGCTCCACGATGCGATCGAGATGGCGAACGCCGCGGCGGGGATCGTCGTCCGCGAGATCGGAACGGCGGCGGTCATCACGGAAGAACTTGTAAACGCTTTTAAATCATAATAATATGTGTAACACCTCACACAGATTGTTGCATCGTGAAGATCTCGGGTCATTCAGGAACCGGCACAGGAACGAATGCATCGTTTTCACGAACGGATGCTTCGATATACTTCACCGGGGACACATCGAGATTCTGCTCAGGGCGAAGGAGCTTGGGGACTGCCTCGTTGTCGGGATAAACAGCGACGGTTCCGTAGCGCGGTTGAAGGGTCCCTCGAGACCGCTCGTCCGGGAGCAGGACAGGGCGTTTGTCCTGCTCAATCTGAGATGCGTCGACTACGTGACGATCTTTGGCGAAGATACCCCCCTCGAGACGATCAGGGAGCTTGAACCGGACGTCCTCGTGAAAGGAGCCGAGTACTCGAGGGATAACATCGTCGGGGCTGACTTCGTCGAAGGAACGGGAGGACGCGTCGAGCGTGTCACGATGCTCGAAGAGTATTCGACGAGTGAATTGATAGAAAGGATCAAGGCGGACTTATAGGCCAGCCATGCCGGGCCGGATATCCTGCACTGATCCCCGTCTGGAATAAACCGAACGAGCCGGAGGTAAGTTTAGAAGTCATGAGTAGAAAAAGAATTATCATCATGGGGGCTGCAGGCCGGGATTTTCACAACTTCAACACGCTGTACAGAGATGACGAGACGGTCGAGGTCGTGGCCTTCACCGCCGCACAGATACCCGATATCGAGGGAAGGCGGTATCCGTCCGAGCTCGCCGGCAAGCTGTATCCAAACGGGATCCCGATCCTTGACGAAAGCGAGCTCGAGGACCTGATCACGAGGGAGAAGGTCGAAGAGATCGTGTTCTCGTACAGCGACGTCTCGAACCAGTATGTCATGGAAAAGGCACAGCTGATCAATGCTCTCGGGGCGCACTTCACCCTCGCCGGCTCGTTCCCGACGATGGTCAAGAGCTCGAAGCCGGTGATTTCGATCTGTGCCGTGCGGACAGGATGCGGCAAGAGCCAGACGACTCGAAGGGTCGCATCGCTCCTGCTCGAGGCGGGGAAGAAGGTCGTGGCGATCCGGCACCCGATGCCGTACGGCGACCTGGTGAAGCAGAAGGTGCAGCGCTTCGAAACGCTCGAGGACCTCGGGGAACACGAGTGCACGATCGAGGAGATGGAGGAATACGAGCCTCACATCACCAGTGGGGTCATCGTCTATGCCGGTGTCGACTACGAGGCAATTCTCAGGGCGGCGGAAAATGAAGCAGACGTGATCCTGTGGGACGGCGGCAACAACGATATACCGTTCTACAGGCCGGACCTCAGTATCGTCGTTGCCGATCCGCACAGGGCGGGGCACGAGCTTACCTACTTTCCGGGACTCACCAACCTGCTCATGGCCGATGTCGTGGTGATCAACAAGATCGACACGGCGGACGCCGCCGGCGTCAACGAGGTGAGGAAGAATATTGCGGCGATGAATCCCCGGGCGATGGTGATCGATGCGGCGTCGCCGCTGTTCGTGAATGGCGGCGAGAAGATCAAGGGCAAGAAGGTGCTCTGCATCGAGGACGGTCCAACGCTGACGCACGGCGGCATGAAGTACGGCGCAGCGGTCATGGCGGCGATGAAGTACCAGGCGGCCGAGATAATAGACCCGAGGCCGTATGCAACCGGGAAACTGGCGCGGACATTCGAGCGGTATCCCGGGATCGGACATCTCCTGCCTGCGATGGGGTACGGCGAGGAGCAGGTCAGGGACCTCGAGGCCACAGTTTCGAAGATCGAATGCGATCTCGTCGTGATCGGCACGCCGATCGATCTCGGCCGTATCATCAAGATCCCGCAGCCGTCGGTCCGTGTCATGTACGAGCTGTCCGAGATCGGACGGCCCGACCTGAAGGATGCTCTCGGGGAGTTCCTGAAGTGATAAACCAGTTTAACAAGAACACTGTATAACTGACCGTAATATAATATGATGCCGGAGGTAGCAGTTGAAGATACATGAGGTTGAAGCGAGAAAGATATTCGAGGCCCACGGTCTTCCCGTTCCGCCGAGCAGGCTGGTCGAGAGCCCGGAGGTCGCCAGGCAGGCCGCCGAGGAGCTTGGCTGTCCAGTCGTCGTGAAGGCCCAGGTCCTCGTGGGCGGCAGGGGCAAGGCGGGGGGTGTGAAGCTGGCCGGGACTCCGTCGGAAGCGGTCGAGAAGGCCGAAGCCATACTGGGGATGGAGATCAAGGGGCTCACGGTGAAGAAGGTCCTTGTAGCCAGCGCCGTCGATATCACACGGGAGTTTTACGCGGGCCTGGTGATCGACCGGCGGAGCAGGAAACCACTGATGATGGTTTCTCCGGCAGGCGGTATCGATATCGAGGAGGTTGCAAGGACGGCGCCGGAGAAGATTCTCAAGGTCGTGATCGATCCGATGTGGGGGATCCTTCCCTTTCAGGTGAGGAGGATGACATCATTTCTCTCCGGCAACAGGGACGTCGCCAGGCAGATAGGCCGTGCGCTCACCGCGCTGTACAGGGCGTTCATGGCTGTTGACGCATCCCTCGCGGAGATCAACCCGCTCGTGGAGAGCCCCGACGGAAAGGTATGGGCCATCGATGCGAAGATCAATATCGATGACAACGGACTCTACCGCCAGAAGGATATCACCGAGCTCCGCGATGATTCGGCCGAGGACGAGGGAGAGGTCGAGGCACGCCTGAAAGGACTTTCCTTCGTCAAGCTCGAGGGCAACGTCGGCTGTATCGTGAACGGGGCGGGCCTCGCTATGGCCACCATGGACATGATCAAGCATTACGGCGCCGAACCGGCCAACTTTCTCGATATCGGCGGCAGCTCGAGTCCGGAGAAGGTACTCGCGGCAATGCACATCATTCTCCGCGACAGGAACGTGAGATCGATCCTGATCAACATCTTCGGCGGGATCACGAGATGCGACGACGTTGCGGCGGGCCTGATCGAGGCGAGAAAGCAGCTCGGCATAGACGTACCCCTCGTGGTGAGGCTCACGGGGACGAACGAGGATAAGGCGAGAGAACTTCTCGGCGGCACCGAACTTATCCCCGCCGCCACGATGGACGAGGGAGTCAGGAAGGCGATCGAGATGGCGCGCGCATAGACGCACCCAGCGAAAATAAATACCAGGGGGGAGATGTTGAGCGTTCTCATTGACAGGGAAACAAAAGTAATCGTCCAGGGCATTACCGGCCGGGACGGCGCGTTCCACGCGAAGGAAATGATCGAGTACGGAACGCAGGTGGCCGCCGGTGTCACTCCAGGCAAGGGAGGACAGAAGACAGACTGCGGCGTACCCGTGTTCGACACGATGGAAGAGGCGGTGAGGGCGACCGGGGCTAACACGAGCGTGATCTTCGTGCCGGCCGTGTTTGCCGCGGACGCTGTCTGCGAGGCCGCCGATGCAGGCGTATCGCTCGTTGTATGCATATCCGAAGGGGTCCCCGTCCAGGACATGGTCCGGGTGCTTCCCTACCTCGGTGAGCGCGGCACGAGACTTATCGGACCGAACTGTCCCGGTATCATCTCGCCGGGCAAATCGAAGGTCGGCATCATGCCCGGTGACATACACCGGGAAGGTCCCATAGGGGTCGTCTCGAGAAGCGGCACGCTGACATACGAGATGGTCTATCACCTGACGAGGAACGGTCTCGGCCAGTCAACCTGCATCGGTATAGGCGGCGACCCGGTTGCCGGTACCAACATTCTCGACGCGATGGAGCTTTTCGCCGGCGACGAACAGACCGAAGCGCTCGTGCTGATCGGCGAAATCGGCGGGAGTGACGAGGAGGAAGCGGCGGCAGTGATCGAGGCGGGCTATCCGAAAAAAGTTGTCGCGTTCATCGCGGGCAGAACCGCTCCGGCCGGAAAACGGATGGGTCATGCCGGCGCCATCGTGACCGGCGGAACGGGAACGGCTGCCGGGAAGGTGGCAGCCTTCGAGGCGGTCGGGGTCGAGGTGGCCGAAACGCCGGAAGAGATCGCCGGTATTGTCAAAAACCTTCTGTAGGACCGCAGATTGGAGGATGTGTGGAAAAGACTTTTCTGATGATCAAGCCGGAAGCGGTGGAGAATGGGCAGCAGGGTGAAATCATCGATTATCTGCTCAAGAACCGTTTCAATATACTGCGCATGAAGCAGTTCCGGTTTAGTGAGGACTCGGCGCGCAGGTTCTATGCCATGCATGAGGGAAAGCCGTTCTTCGAGGACCTGGTGAGCTACATCACGTCGGGCGGCGTTGTCGGGCTCGAGATCCAGAAGGAAAGCGCGGTTACAACGTTAAGAGAGCTTGTCGGCGCCACCGACCCGGCCGACGCCAGGCCCGGCACTGTTCGCTACATATACGGCACGGATCTCCGGAAAAACGCCGTCCATGCTTCCGATTCTCCCGAATCGGCGGAAAAAGAACTTGATATAGTGTTTACGGAAGATTAATATAAACGCTTTATGAAAAAGGAACTTCCAGTAATGGAACTGGATCTTGCCCACGTCGGCGAGCAGGATTCCTTTTCGTTCCAGAACGAGTTTCAAATACCGATCGAGACGGGTGAGATGGTCACGTGCGGGGTGACGGTCAACGGGACCATCGTGAAGCGGGGTAGCCGTCTGATTGTCGATGCGAGGGCGAGCTGCGCACTGCAGGTGAAATGCAGCAGGTGCCTGGCTGGATTCGAGATGCCTCTCGAAACAGAGTGCAGTCTTGTATTTCACCGGGATGAGCGGGGAGCGCTGCCGGACGGCATCTATGAGGATGACTTCATACAGTTATCAGAGGCGACCGAGAACCGGTATGACATCTTTCCCCGCGTCAGGGAGGCTATTATCCTTGAACTCCCGATCCGGTTTCTCTGCAGGGAGGACTGCAAGGGGCTGTGCCCGACGTGCGGTGCAAACCTGAACGACGGCGACTGCGGATGCAGAACCGAAACGGGCGACCCCCGCTGGGATCAGCTTAGAAACTTGTTGAACAGGAAGAAAGATTGTTAAATATTCCCGTCAACGGAAGGGAAGGATATGGCAGTACCGAAACGAAGAACATCGAAGGCACGAAAGAGAAAGCGCAGATCGCACTGGAAGGCGGCGGCTCCAACACTGACCAGGTGCTCGCATTGCCACCAGCCGAAACCGCCTCACATCGTGTGCCCGAATTGCGGCTACTACGCGGGACGCGAGGTCATAAAACCCGAAGTCGAGGAAGAGTAGGGTTTTCCGCGTGGGGAATGATATGAGGATTGCTTTGGATGCCATGGGGGGTGACGGGGCCCCTGCCGAGATAATAGACGGGGCGATGGAAGCGGTACAGGAAACCTCGGGCAGGGTCGAAGTCACACTCGTCGGGAAACGTGACGTTCTCGAGGGACACATCGCGGATCGCGGCTTCGCTGCCGATCACGTAGTGATCGTCGATGCTCCCGATGTGATCGGAATGTCGGAAAGTCCCGCCACGGCCATACGCCGGAAGCGGGATTCCTCGATCAACGTAGCGATGCGTCTCCAGAAGGAAGGCAGGGTTCGCGCCGTGGTCAGCGCGGGAAACACGGGAGCCGTGGTCGCGAGCAGTCTTCTGTCCCTCGGCAGGCTTCCCGGCATCCACAGGCCCGGGATTGCGATATGCATGCCGACCCGGAACGGCGGAACCGTGATGCTCGACGGGGGGGCGACCTCCGACTGCGATCCACGGAATCTCTACCAGTTTGCGTTGATGGGATCGGTCTATGCCCGGCTGTTTCTCGGGAGGGAGGAACCAAAGGTGGGTCTTCTCAGCATCGGTGAGGAGAGTTCCAAGGGAAGCGGGCTTACGAAGAACGCCAACGAGCTTCTTTCGAAGGGCGGTCTCAACTTCGTGGGAAACGTCGAGGGACGCGACATCTTCCGCGGGGCCGTCGACGTGGTGGTCACGGACGGGTTCGTGGGGAATGTTATTTTGAAATTCACCGAGAGTATCGTTTCGTATATCAACAGTCTTATAAGGGAGGGAATCGGCAGGTACCCGATCGCCCGGGTGGGGGCGTTCTTGATGAAGCCGGTTTTCAGGGATATCAAACAGACGCTTGACTATGCCGAATACGGTGGCGCGCCACTGCTCGGCGTGAACGGAGTCGTCATCATCTGTCACGGGGGAAGCTCGGCACGGGCGATCAAGAATGCGATACTCGCAGCCGAACGGTTCGTTACCAGCGGTATCAACGAGAGGATGAAACTGAAAGTGAAGGAAGACGGCTCATGATTGAAGATACCGGCTGCCGCGGGGCGAGGATCACGGGGGCAGGATACTACGTGCCCGATCTCGTGTTGACGAATTTCGATTTTGAGAAGATCGTGGATACTTCGGACGAGTGGATCGTAACGAGATCCGGTATCCGTGAGCGGCATATGGCGAGCAAGGACCAGGCGTCGAGCGATATGGCCTACGAGGCGTCATGCAGTGCGCTGAGGGACGCCGGTGTGCAAGGCAGCGACCTCGACCTGATCGTGGTGGGAACGGTCACTCCCGACATGCCGTTCCCGTCGACCGCCTGTCTCCTCCAGGACAGGCTCGGTGCCGCGGGTGCCGCCGCATTCGACGTGAACGCCGCATGCTCGGGGTTTATCTATGCACTCACCGTTGCTCAGTCGATGGTATCCGCGGGTAAAGCGCAGAAGGCGCTCGTCCTCGGCGTCGAGACGCTCACGCGGATTACCGATTACACCGACCGGAGCACGTGCGTTCTGTTCGGTGACGGGTCGGGAGCCGTCGTGCTCGAGCCGTGCCCGCGGGGAGAGGGGATTATCGGCACCTTCATGCGGAGCGACGGTTCGAAACCGGAGCTGCTCTATCTCCCGGCGGGGGGTTCCAGGAAGCCGATCACGGCAGAGCGGATCAATAACCGCGAGACGTTTGTGAGAATGAAGGGGGATGGTCTCTTCAAGCTCGCGGTGCGTATGATGGTCGAAGCGAGCGAGTTCGTGTTGAACAAGGCGAACATGAAATCGAGCGATCTCAATTATCTCATACCGCACCAGGCGAATATCAGGATTATCAAGGGTGTGAAAAAACGCCTTCATTTATCCGATGAACAGGTTATCGTAAATATCGATAGAATGGGCAATACGTCCTCTGCGAGCATTCCGATCGCATTTGGCGAGGCGCGCAGGAAGGGCATATTCAAGAAGGGCGACAAGATCCTCATGGTCACCTTTGGCGGCGGCCTGACATGGGGCGCCGTACTGTTCGAATACTGATCCGAACAGGCAAGGGAGCGAGGGACGATGAATACAGCAATGCTGTTTCCGGGACAGGGTTCGCAGTACGCCGGTATGGGAAAGGACCTTGCCGATGCGTATCCACGCGTAAGGGAGATCTACGAAGAGGCGGATGAGACACTTGGATTCTCCATATCACGCCTCTGTTTCAGCGGTGATCCCGAGGTACTGACCGAAACGCGGAATGCACAGCCCGCTATACTTCTTCACAGCGTCGCGGTCGCGAGGATCCTGCGGGAGGAAGCCGGGATCGAGCCGGCGATCGTGGCGGGTCACAGTCTCGGAGAGTATTCCGCGCTCGTCGCCGCGGGAGCGGTCGACGCGATGGACGCCCTGAGAATCGTCAGGAGGCGGGGCAAACTGATGTTCGATGCGGGACTCGAGTCCCCGGGAACCATGGCGGCGGTAATCGGGATGGAACGGGCCGACGTCGAGGAGGTGTGCTCCGAGGCCTCGCATGGTGAAGAGGTTGCAGTTGTCGCCAACGTCAACTGCCCGGGGCAGATCGTGATCTCAGGTCACGTCGGGGCGATCGACGGCGCCATGGAGATTGCAGCCGCGCGCGGCGCGAAAAAGGTTGTGAAGCTGAACGTGAGCGGCGCTTTCCATTCGCCTCTCGTCGCTCCGGCCCAGGATGAACTCGTATCCTACATCGAGGGATTCACGTTCGAGGATACAGGGGTCGGCGTCATCTGCAATGCCGATGCGCTGGTCGTCCACACGAAGGACGAGATCATCAGCGCTCTGTCACGGCAGCTTACCAGCCCGGTGCTGTGGTCGGATTCGATGCGCCTGCTGCTCGAGCGCTGGGATGGGGATATTCTCGAGGCCGGACCCGGCAGGGTCCTGGCCGGACTGATGAAACGAATAGACAGGACGATAAAGGTGCTCAGTGCGGGAACCCGCGATGAGCTCGAGAGGATCGTTGCACGGGAAGTCGAAATCGCATGATGTTGTGCTTTACCGTAATGATCGATTCTGGTATATAGGATAGGATAATTATTGCGAGGGTGAATTCATGCTCGGATTGGACGGAAAGACGGCGGTCGTGACAGGCGCCGGCCAGGGCATCGGTCGCGAGATCTCGCTCCTCCTTGCCGAATACGGGACCCGCATCGCGGCGGTCGATGTAAAACCGGACGGTATCGAGGAAACCGTTTCCCTCGTCAGGGAGAAGGGAAGTGAGGGATATGCCGTTACCTGCGATGTCAGCGATTACGATGCGGTCAGGGAGTGCGTGGCCGGGGTTCTGGCGTGGAGCGATCAGGTGCATTTTCTCGTCAACAACGCCGGGATCACGAGGGACAACCTTCTGCTTCGCATGAGCCTCGACGAATGGGAAAGCGTTCTGAAGGTGAACCTCACGGGGACCTTCAATTTCACCAGGGCCCTGACAAGGCACATGTTGGGAAAGAGGTACGGCCGCATCGTGAATATCGCATCGGTGATCGGGGTGATGGGGAATGCCGGCCAGAGCAACTATGCCGCGAGCAAGGCCGGAATCATCGGATTCACCAAGTCGGTTGCGAGGGAATTTGCCGCCCGGAACATCACGGCGAACGCCATCGCACCGGGTTTCATCGCAACGGCAATGACCGAAGCGCTTCCGGATGATAAACGGGGGGAGATGCTTCGCATGATACCGCTCGGGCATTTCGGAACGGGACGCGATGTCGCTCATGTCGTCCTGTTCCTCCTGTCGGAGCTTGGCAGCTATGTCACCGGGCAGGTCATACACTGTGACGGCGGCATGGTGATGAGTTGACGCCAACCATTTAAACAGGAGGTGTGCTGCTTCATGGCAACAATCGAGGAAAGGGTAAAGAAAGTCGTCGAAGATCAGTTGTCTGTCAACCAGGACCAGATTACCGCCGAAGCTTCGTTTATAGATGACCTCGGCGCTGATTCTCTCGATACGGTCGAGCTGGTGATGGCGCTCGAGGAAGAGTTCGGCATCGAGATACCGGACGAGGAAGCCGAGAAAATCACGAAGGTCGGAGAAGCGATCGGTTACATCGAAGCTCATATTCAGTCATAAATGCCGGTCGACCGGTGTATGCAGGTGAGCGTTTTAAATTGATCAGGGGGACAAGGTGTCAGCCAACGGCAGAAGGGTAGTTGTCACCGGCGTGGGTTTGATATGCCCGTGCGGCAGGACCGTACAGGGAAGCTGGGATAATATTCTCTCCAGCAAGTCGGGGGTTGCGAGGATCACGGCCTTCGATGTGAGCGGGTACTCCTCGCAGGTCGGCGGAGAGGTCAAGGACTTCGAACCGACCGACTATATCGACAGGAAGGAATCCAGGCGTATGGATCGTTCCGTCCAGCTTGCGTTGGCCGCCGCGATGGAGGCGATGAAGGATCTGGACGGAAAGGAATTCGACGGAGAAAGGTTCGGCGCCATCATCGGTTCCGGAATCGGAGGGATCGGTACCTTCGAGAAGCAGCACGAGGCGTTGATAACCAGGGGGCCGTCCAAGGTCAGCCCGTTTTTCATTCCGATGATGATATCGGACATGGCAGCGGCACATATTTCCATACGGTACAAACTCAGGGGACCCAATTACGGCACGGTATCGGCGTGTGCATCGGGAGGCCATGCGATCTGCGATTCGTTCATGTACGTCAAGAACGGGTACGCAGACTGTATCCTGACGGGCGGGACGGAAGCGACGATCACACCAATGGCCCTGGCGGGATTCTGCTCGATGAAGGCCCTCTCTACGAGAAACGACGAGCCGGATAGGGCGAGCAGGCCTTTCGACAGGGACCGTGACGGGTTTGTCATGTCGGAGGGCAGCGGTATCATCCTGCTCGAGGAACTCGAGCATGCGCGGGCGAGAGACGCCGTGATACTGGCCGAGGTTGTCGGGATCGGGTTGACCGGTGACGCCTATCATATCACCTCGCCCGTACCCGGGGGTGTCGGAGCCGTGAATGCAATGCGGATGGCCCTGTCCAGCGGGGGAGTGGAGCCCGGAGAGATCGATTACATAAATGCGCACGGAACGTCTACCGTGTACAACGACAGGGTCGAGTCGGAAGCGATCATCAGCATCTTCGGTTCCGGGATGAACGGGCTCAAGATCAGCTCGACCAAATCAGCGACGGGGCATCTGCTTGGAGCCGCGGCCGCGGTCGAATTCATTTTCTGCGTAAAGGCGCTGAATGATGGTATTATTCCACCGACTCTGAACCTCGACAACCCCGATCCGGATTGCGACCTGAACCATGTCCCGTGGAAACCGGAAAAGAAGAAACTGCGGTATGTTTTGAGCAATTCGTTTGGATTCGGCGGTCATAACGTCAGTATCCTGATGAAACGGTTCGAATCGTAGTGAGGGAGCAGGCCAGCCCATGGCAGGAATGCTGGAAGGACTGAAACGGTTCTTTCGCCCCGGAAAACCCAAAGAGCCAGCCTTCATCACAGAATTCGAGAAAAAGATACAATACCGGTTCAGGGACAGATCCAGCCTCATAGAGGCCCTGACGCACCGGTCCACACTGGGTGACCTGGAGCCGGGCGAAGAGGGAATCACGTACGAACGTCTCGAATTCCTCGGTGATTCGGTCCTCGCCCTGATAACGACCGACTTCCTCGTCAGAAACTTTCCGGATGATAACGAGGGACACCTCACGAAGAAAAAATCGCTGCTTGTAAGCAAGAGCGTTCTTTCAAAGAAGGCAGAGGAGATTGACGTCAGGGACCACATCATCCTGAGCGAGAACGCCGTCAGGGGCGGTGTCGCGGATCAGGATTCCGTGCGCACGGCGGTTCTCGAGGCGGTGATCGGCGCACTGTATATCGACGGCGGTTTGAAAGTGGCGCGCCACTTCGTGGAACACAGGATACTGAACGATATCGACGAGATCCTGGAACACCGCGATCATATCAATTACAAGAGTTTTCTGCAGGAGTGGACCCAGTCGAGGTTTCGCAGCTATCCGGTATACAAGGTAAAATCGACCTTGGGGCCGGAGCATGACAAGATTTTCCTTGTGGAAGTGAACGTGAACGGGAAGAATGTCGGCAGGGGGAGGGGCAAGAGTAAAAGGGACGCCGAACAGATGGCGGCGAAAGAGGGACTGAACAAGCTCAGGGCGAGCCATCAGAAGGAGTAGAGCATGTCGGCGAAGAAGACAGCATGTTATCCCTTCGTCTATGGGGGAGACGCCGAACTGTTCTGTGACGAGTGCAAGCTGCCGTGCAAGCTCGACGAGATGAATGTCGATTGCTACCGGCGCTTCTTCCTTCAGGGACTTGTCAATTGCTCATACTTCGTACACGGTTTCTGCTTTCTTATAGATAAGCCGGGTTGTGTGTTCGACAACAACGGGGCGCATGACACGTACTGGCTCCAGCTGCTCAACGAGTATTTCCACAACGTCAACAGGAAAGAAGAGGACGAGGAATTCGTTAAGCGGCGGGAAGAGGTAAAAAAGCTCGTGGACGAGCAGATCAAGCGGCAGAACGTGTATCTCTGCCGGTACCTGGAAGAATACTACAACCAGGTCATGAACACGGGCGGCGGCCTTTCCGAGGACATGCTTGCAAAGCTCGATAACGCTTACATGTTGCTGCTCCGCGGGATCAGCCGCAAGCCGGATTGAGTCGATCCGGACGCCTCGACCGGGAACGGACGATGCCCGAATCCACTATCTCGATGCCTGTCAGGGCGTTCTTTTTTTGCACGGTGATTCTGCACGTCATTTTCATCGTTTCTCTTTTCGGCGGGTTCCTCGACCCGCTGTTCGTCGAAGCGGTGCAGGGGTACGGACAGGCGTCCGACTGGTTCGGGATCTACCGGGCCGGTGCGAACCTTGCGAGCGGCTACAGCATATACGATTCTCCCGGCTACCGGAGCGATGCGACCTCCGTGGCGCCGTATTACTATTTCTACCGGTACCTTCCGCCGACGGCGTACGCGTCGGTTCTCGTCGCATCCATCCTCGGGCCGTGGCCTTCCTACTGGCTGCTGGTCCTGCTGAACGAATGCATTCTGCTGGCGGCCGTTGCATCGGTCTTGCGCTCCAGGCGATGGCACGCCGGACGCAGGCTTCTCGCTGCGTGCCTGTGGCTCGGATATTTTCCCCTGTACATCGAGCAGTTCATGGGGCAGTTGTCGCTCGCCATGGCCGTGCTGATGATGTCCGTCTGGCTGCTCGACGAGTTGGAGCAGGGGAAGCCGGGGCGTGTCGCCGCCGCATGCGCATGGACCGCGAGCATTGCGCTTAAAAGCTTCCCGGTGATGCTTGCCGTTCCTTTCCTCCGTGATGGAAAATGGAAACGTGTGCTGTGGGGTGCCGGCGCCGCGGCTGCCGTGAGTTCCCCGTATTTTATCGCCCGTCCGGAAGATCTCGTCGAATTTCTGCGGCTCAACCTGAGCCCGTTTTCCCCGGAGATCTACAAGGGAGCATTCGGCTTTCAGACATTTGTGCGGAACGGTATCGCTGTTCTTGATCCCGGCTGGCTGGAGCCGTCTATTGCCGTGGCGGGAGGGAATGTAGCTCCGGGAAGGGTGATAATGCTTGTCATATCGGCTGCCTTCGTCATTCTCGCGTTTTCCGCCACATTGAGCGGACGCGGCGATTCGCGGCGCAGGGCGCTGGATCTCGCAATCTGGACGGCGGTCTTTTTCCTGATATTCAAGGGTGTCTGGGAGTACCATTACGTCATGATACTTCCCGCGGTGACGGCCCTGTACCTCGTGACCGGTTCCAGGTTCGTGTTTCTGCTCGGCGCCGTCATGGGCCTGCCGACGCTCTTCGCCTCAGCGTCATTCCTGGCCGGCGTCGATCCACAGGCGGACCTTTCTGCATGGCCCCCGTGGTTCCGCGTGGCGCACTTCGGCGTCAAGTGTGTTCCGGTGATGATTCTTTTCGTGTGGTGTCTCCGGCAAACAGGGCTGTGCGGCCCACGGCGATGCATCGAGGTTCTGAGAATCCGGGCTCAGAAACGGTAGGCGCCGGAGAGGAAGACCTCCGTGATATTCCGATCCTCCCTGGCATCTTCCGTCTCCCGCTTGAAACCGCCGATCGCTGCTGCAACGTCGAGCGAGAGCACCCTGTCGACGAGCGTTCCGAGGCCGAACGTGAAAAACTGCCGCTCCGTGAGCACGTCGAAATCGCCGATGTATGATTTGGGATAATCATCCTCGAAGAACGTGATCTCCTCCATGGTCGACATGAAGAGCGGGGAGTAGGAGTAACCGCCTCGGATTCTAACCGGGTACCATGGCAGGGAGATCTCGGCCCCGATGTGGACGTTCAGCACGTCATCGAGAACCTTGCCCGCGGACTCGTCGAACTCGTCGACGATGGTCACGCCCTCCCACTTCGTCTGTGAGTATTCGATATAGGCGAGATCGGCGGACAGGAGAAGGTGCGAGATGTTCACCGCGAGGCCGCCCCTGAACTGCATCGGCAGGGTGAATTTCTCCTCGATGGTGCCGAACTCGTCGATGTCCCAGCCTTCCGCCGGGATGGTGTTGTACTCACCGTAGTACCTCGTGATGCCCTCCCCGTCGATATTGATCCACGCGGGACTCGAAAACATGAATCCCGCCCTGACATTCTCGTGAAGCCTGACGAGGAGCCCGATATTGAAGTTGAAACCGTCGAGATCCATCGAGACGTCGTCGAGCTGGACCGCCGTCGAGCCGGGATCGGCGTAGGAGATCTCCTCGGTAAAGTTGATGGATTCGTCCCATATAACGAGGCTTGCGCCGATCGATATCCGCGGCGAGATGTCCACGCCGGCGCCGATATGGTACTGGTAGAGATTGCCCGACTGGAGGTAAAGGTTTGTCACCTGTGCCAGTTTCTCCGATACATAACCCCGCCGGAATGTTTCCATGTCGCTCGACCCGGCCTTGAAGACGCCGAATCCGAAGACGAGACCGCCGCGGTACGTCGGGTAGGGATAGACCGCGGCGAGATGGCCGAGAGATGTGAAGCTGCTGTTCTGTTCCCCCTGCCTGGCGATGTACCTGTTAGTGACGTCGTGGCGGGCATGGTGGAGCCCGAACGAAGCCTCTTTCCGCCTGATCTGTGCAAGCCCGGCCGGGTTGTACAGCAGGGCGAAAGCGTCGTCGCTCACCGCCGTGTAGGCCGTCCCCATGCCGAACGGCCGCGCGCCGGTTCCCGGGGTGGTGAGTATCCCGAGTTTTTCGAGCGTCAGGCCCATCAGCATCTGGGCGTGAAGGGTGGATGCCGCGCACAGCAGCAGAAGCGTAACAGCAATAACAGCCGTCGATCTTCCGTTTTTCATTTCTTTTTCCTTTTCTTTTCGGAGGAGCCGCTGCTTTCACCGCTGTTTTCGTCCCGGCCTCGCCTGTCCCCCGAGTCGTCGCGTTCTTTCCGGCGGTCTTCTTTCCTGATAACGCGTCTCACATCCCTGCGGCGGTCCTCCCGCCGCTTCGCGCGTTTGTCCCTGCTCTTTGTCTTATCATCGGAGCTTCCGGAACCTTCCTCGTTTCCATCGCGGTATTCCCTGCGTTCGAGCGAGGAGGGGGAATCCGTATCGAACGGCGCGTGGTACATGTCCTTGTAGCCTTCCCGATATTGCAGGTCCCTCTCGTGGATTAGCCTCCTCCCGGGGGCTTCTCCTTCTTCATCGGCGATTACGACTCCTTCGTACCACCAGGGGTAGTCGTAGTAATACCACCATGGATCGGGATAATGAGGGTCGTAAGGCCCCGGGTGCGGGTAATAAGCGTGACATTCCGTGCAATGGCCCATTTCGGGATTATCGGGACTGTTCTCTGCGGGCGGGTGGTTCAGGATCGTATAACAGCCAGCCAGTGTTGCTGAGATAAAAAAGATGAAAAAAATGTGCACGTACCTGATTGGTGTCTCTTTCATGTTCTTTCGCCCCTCATCCATTATAGCCAACAGTGATAACGTTGTCAACGCCGCCGCCACCTCATCCGCGTCCCCCGAGTCCGCTCCCGGGGACTTTCCACGGAAAACCAGGGGGAACTCACCGTGGGTTCTTACCACGGATCCTCACAGCGGGTCCTCAACGCTGGATATCATCGCGAGTTCTCGCCGCGGGTACTGTCGCCGATCAATCCCACCGTGCTCGTTTACACTTGCGCGCGGTGGGGGCCCCGCTCGGCGCCACCCGCGGTTTTCCATCCCCGAAGATCCCTGGAAAAATAATCACTTTTTTTGTTCTTTTTTTCATTTTTTACTTGACACGTTTTTCGGGGCCATTTCCGGGAAGTCTCTGTTATTACATATAGTTAGCCCTCAGGCCCGCTCTCGTCGCGTCTGTGAGCATCTCTCGCGTTTTTTGACTTTTTTCTCTCCTTGTCCCATGAACGCGCTTCCTTGACCCTTTATAGAGTCCTCGAAATTGCATGGTATAATACGTCAAGACGTTGATCTCCTTCAGCGTCGTGAACAGCGACACGGTCGCCATCTCGAGGCGGCGGCCGTGTCGCCGGTGCAACCATTCAACGGGAGGTGCGGGATGATGAAGTCAGAAAGAATAAATTCCCTGGCGGGGATCTCCGACAGCGAGTTGATTCACGGAAACAAAAGGATAAACCCCCTTTCAAGTCTCTCCGATACCGAGCTGATTCGCAGGATCGAGAAACTCTCTGATACA
>DAOVFR010000127.1 GCA_030672805.1 Candidatus Krumholzibacteriota bacterium | reverse complement strand
CCCGATGCTTTCCGATCTCAGGGAATCGGGAGCGATCGAGCAGGACGCCGACCTTGTGCTCTTTCTCTACAGGCAGGAGTTTTACGATCGAGACAATCCGGACCTGAAGGGCAAGGCCGAGATGATCATCGGGAAGCAGAGGAACGGCCCGATAGGAACGGTGCACCTCACGTACGAAAGCCGCTACACGAGGTTCTTTTCCGCGGCGTCTGCTGACATGGAGGAGCCCGGGGGTGTTTTCTAGGTATCCCGAACGTCTTCCGGCGGTTTCTTCACGGGGCCCCTGGAGGTACATCAGGTGACGTTCTTTATCCTGCTCGGCAGGTACTTCCTGGATTTCTTCGAAGAGGTCGGGGGTGTTTTCCTTCTCCTCGGTAGAGTATTCCAGATATTTCACAGGATCACAGGCAACGTCCGCGCCGTGCTCGTGCAGATGGAACGAATCGGTATCGGCTCCATTCCGCTCGTTGTCGTGACGTCGCTCTTCGTCGGTGCGGTCACTTCGATCCAGGCGGCCTACCAGTTCCAAGGATACGTGCCGCTCCGGTACCTCGGGACCGTTGTGGGCAAGTCCGTGATTCTCGAGCTCGGGCCGGTGCTAACAGCGCTGGTCGTCGGCGGGCGGGTGAGCGCATCTATAGCGGCCGAGCTGGGGACGATGAAAGTAACCGAGCAGATCGACGCGATGGAGATGATCGCAATCGATCCGGTCGAGTTCCTCGTGCTTCCGAGAATGGTCGCTGCGATCATCATGCTCCCGGTCCTGACCGTATTTTCCGATTTGATCGCGATCCTTGGGGGCATGATCGTCGCGAAGGTCTCGATCGGTGTCAGTTACAACCTGTTCACAAGCGGGCTGAAGCTCTTCTTCGAATCCCAGGACCTGATCGGGGGGCTTGTCAAAACGTTCTTCTTCGGCCTGATTATTGCGCTCATGGGCTGCTATAACGGTTTTACGACGCGTGGGGGCGCCGAGGGCGTGGGGATGTCGACGATGAAGGCCGTGGTCTCGTCGTGCCTCCTGATCCTGATTGCGAACTACTTTCTTGCATCGATCTTATTCAGGATCATTTTTGCTCCTTCGTCCTGACCGGTATCACAGGCGCCCCACCCGCACGGGCGCGAACGATAGGATGGTTGCGTGCGTAACGTTGGTCACGATCCAATCATACGTCTCCGTGGGGTCACCAAGATCTTCGATCACCGCAGAGTTCTCGACGCCCTCGATCTCGATATAGGAAAGAGTGAGAACCTTGTGATCATGGGACAGAGCGGCTGCGGCAAGAGCGTGCTGTTGAAGAATGTCACGGGACTGATCAAGCCGGAAGAGGGGGAGATCCTTTTCAACGGTGAAGATATAACGCAATTTAACCGGAAAAAGTTATTTCAAATGAGGATGCGCTTTGGTATGCTTTTTCAGAGTTCCGCCCTGTTCGACTCGATGTCCGTCGGCGAGAATGTTGCTCTTCCTCTCAGGAAACACACCAGGATGGCCGAGGAAGAGGTCCGGAGCGTCGTCGATATGAAGCTCGGGCTCGTCGGTCTCAAGAAGGTATACGATAAGTACCCGGCGGAACTCAGTGGAGGGATGAAAAAAAGGGTGGGGTTGGCGCGAGCCGTCGTGATGGAACCGTCCGTAGTACTCTACGATGAGCCGACGACCGGCCTCGACCCGATCATGGCCGATGTGATCAACGAGCTGATCCGGAACCTGCAGAAAGAGCTGCAGATCACATCGATCGTTGTGACTCATGATATCAGAAGTGCTTACAAGATTGGGGACTACCTGGCCATGCTTCATGGCGGCAAGATCATTTTCAGCGGAACACCTGGCGAGATCCGTTCGACGGATCACCCGGTAGTAAGGCAGTTCATAGAGGGAAGGGCCGAAGGCCCGATCAAGCCGGTGTGAGAGACTTAAAACCCGGCGGGAGAGAGGACAATGGCGAGCAGATCGCTCGAACTTCGTGTCGGATTCACGATCGTCATAGCGGGACTGATCCTCACCATCGGCCTGATGTGGTTCCAGGGATTCAAGGTGGGCCGCTCGACATTCAAGCTGCTCGCCGTGTTCCCCATGGTGGGGGGGATCGATGCGGGCGACGTCGTGCTGGTAAACGGTGTCGAGAAAGGCGAGGTGAAGCGGGTTTCGCTGCGCGAGAGGGACGTCCTGCTTACGATGAAGATAGACGCCGATGTCAGGATCCCGGACGATTCGAGGATCATGCTGGAGCCTATCGGTGTCATGGGAGAGAGGATAGTGAGGATCGTTCTCGGCAAATCGGATGTCCGCCTCGAGCCGGGCTCGGCCATACAGGGTGTTTACGATCCCGGCATTTCCGAGGCGATTTCGACGATGGGAAGGGTGATGGACGAGCTGGGTTCCCTGGCCGGGGATATCAGGAAAGTCTCGAATATTCTTTCGGAGGGGGAAAATCTCAGGACAGCTCTCGAGAACCTCGCCGTGATCACCGGTGACTTGAGGACGATCATCGAGGCGAACGGCCCCGGGGTCGAACGGGGCATCTCTTCGTTCAGTCAATCGGCCGAGCGCATGAACGATCTCCTGGCCAGGAACTCGGAACGCCTTGACAGCTTGATCGTAACGCTGGATAAGGCCGGCCGGGAGCTGCCCGAGATGTTCGAACGGATGAGCGAGATGTCCGGGGCGCTGCTGGAGATCACCAGGCGCCTCGAATCGGACGATACTACGCTCGGAACGCTTATTCATGACAGGGAGCTGCTCGACAGGCTGGAGAGAGCCATATCGAGCTTCGACGAACTCGTGACCGACATCAGGCTGAACCCGAAGAAGTACCTGAAGGTGGAAATATTCTAGGATGCCCGATTCCAGGGATTCCCCCGGGGGAGAGAGGTGGGAAAGAAGGAACGGAACGTTATCTGTATCATGGCCGCCGCCGGAAAGGGATTGCGGTTCGGGCGTGAGATGCCGAAGAGTTTTTACCCCGTCGAAGGAATGACCCTGCTCGGGTGGTCGCTGAAAGGCATCGATGCCTGGGGGGGCGTCTCCTCGTACATCGTTGTGGTTCCTGCGGGCTGGGAGGACAAGGCGGGCGAGACGATACGCCGGGAGGTTCCAGGGTTGAACTGTACAGTGCTCCCCGGGGGAGAGACGCGGCAGGAATCGGTGGTTATCGGGTTGAAGGCGGTTGAGCGAGCCGAAGTGATCCTCGTTCATGACGCCTGCAGGCCGGTTGTATCGGTCGAACTGGTCGGGCGGGTAGTCGATGCGGCGGGCAGATACGGGGCCGCTGTCCCCGCTCTCCAGGTCACCGAGACGCTGGGCCGCCTGAGAGACGAGGTGCTCGAGGGTATCGTGCCCCGGGAACGTGTGATCGGTATCCAGACGCCACAGGGATTCAGGTTCGATATGCTGAAGAAGGCGTTCGAGACGGCGGGCGAGATCAAGCGGACCGCCACCGACGAAAGCTCGCTGATGTTTGCCGCCGGGCTGCCGGTACACGTTGTAGAGGGAGAGCGCTGGAACATCAAGGTCACCGTCAAGGAAGACCTCGAGATAATGTCGAGCTTTCTCGCGGGAAAGAGGCTTGCATTCAACGGACAGGATTCTCCGTAGGCCGCCGGTGGGTGTGCGGTCCGGGGACGGAACTACTTCCGGTTTCATATGAACGGCAATGGAGCGGCCGGCGGAGGAGCCCGGCCGTCCTGTAGTCCGCACGGAGTTCTCGGATGAGGGTAGGAATCGGATATGATATACACCCGCTCGTCGAGGGGCGACCCCTTGTTCTCGGCGGGGTCCGCATCGAATACGAGAAGGGCCTTCTCGGCCATTCCGACGCCGATGCACTCGTTCACGCCCTGTGCGATGCGATGCTCGGGGCGATCGGACTGGGTGACCTGGGGGAACATTTTCCGGAGACGGACAGGTTCAAGGGAATTTCGAGCCTCGAGATCCTCGAGCATGTGGCCGATCTCGTGGCGGGACGGGGGTACCGCCTGGTGAATGCCGATTGTATTGTTCATGCCGAAAGACCACTCCTTGCCCCGTACCGTCGGCGCATGATCGAGGAGCTGGCCGGAGCGCTTCGCGTGAGGCAGGATATGATTTCTGTCAAGGCGACGAAAGGAGAAGGGCTCGGGCCTGTGGGTGAGGGGCGGGCCATCGCGGCGCGAGCCGTCGTGCTGCTCGAACGATCCATGGACGCATGAACACTCGCAGCCGGGACAGGGTTGCCGGTAAAACTCTGTCTATCTCCGGAAAGGAACGGCGGATGCAGGATGTACGAGTGAGATTCGCCCCGAGCCCGACGGGATTCCTCCACGTCGGTGGAGCGAGGACCGCCCTCTTCAACTGGCTGTTCGCCCGCCGGCACGGCGGGGCGTTCATACTGCGGATGGAGAACACGGATATCGAGCGTTCCTCCGGGGAGCGGGAGGACGATATGCTCGAAGACCTGGCCTGGCTCGGGCTCGACTGGGATGAGGGACCCCGGAAGGACGGCGACTTTGGACCGTACCGGCAGTCAGAGCGCATCGAGATCTACCGCCAGTACGCGGAACAGCTCCTCGAGGAGGAAAAAGCGTATCCGTGCTTCTGCACACCGGAGGAGCTTGAGCGTAAAAGGAAGGAAAGGATCGAGGAGGGCAGGCCGCCCCGGTATGACGGGTCATGCAGAAATCTCACCGGTAAGGAGCGCGCCAAACGTCGAGCCGACGGAAGGCCCGAGAGCATCAGGTTCATTGTAACGGAAGGCGAGAAAAAGCGGTTCAGCGACATCATCAGGGGAGAGGTCGAGTTTCCTCACCACATGGTAGGCGACTTTGTCATTCTCCGTTCGAACGGACTTCCCACGTATAACTTCGCCGCCGCGATCGATGACGCGCTGATGAAGATCACGCATGTCGTCAGGGGAGAGGAGCACCTGTCGAACACGCTTCGACAGCTCATGATATACGATGCGCTCGGATTCGGGTGGCCGGCGTTTGCCCACATACCGCTGATTCTCGGCAGCGACCGGACAAAACTCAGCAAGAGAAAGGGAGCCCCGAACATTCGCGATTTCCGGGAGCGTGGATATCCACGTGAGGGGATCGTGAATTACCTCGCCTTTCTCGGCTGGTCACCGCCTGACCGGGATGAGATACTCTCCGTCGAGGAGCTCGTTCGCGAGTTCTCGCTGGAACGCGTGTCGGAGAGTCCGAGCATCTTTGATGTTGAGAAGCTGAACTGGGTCTCGGCGCAGCATACGCGAAGGGGGGGCGCGGCTCGATATTTCGAGGAGGCGCTGCCATACATTCCCGGCGAATTGAAGGACCGGTACCGGCAGGACGAGCTGAGAGAGATATTCGACATCGTTTCCGAGAACATGCCGTTCTTTTCGCGGCTCATGGAAGAGACCGTCTTTTTCCGACCCGGCCCACCGGGGATGACCGGCGAGGCCGTCCAGATGCTCAAAAGGCGTGAGGGGCTGTTCTCGGCATTCGCCGACGCATTCGGTTCGTGCGGCGAGTGGAACACGGAATGTATACGGGGCGCCATAAAGGAAGTCGGAAAACGATGCGGTGTCAAGGGCAAGGAACTTTATATGCCTCTCCGTGCGGCCCTGACCGGCGCGCTGCATGGTCCCGATCTTGCGAGCATCGTCAGGATCAGGGGAAAAAAAGACGTAATTGGCACGTTGAAGCACGCTGCCGGGGAAGCCGCCCGGATGTAGAGATGTTTAACGGGCCCCGGAAAATCCGGATGCGACATGCCGGTGTGCCGGACTGGAAAATAGGGATTGGAAAGAGCGTCTAATGAAGATCGTTGTTTTGCTGGGAGGAGATTCGCCGGAGCGCGATGTATCCGTCTCGAGTGGGATGGGAGTGGTGAGAGCGCTCCGCGAGTGCGGTCACGAAGTGTGTTCCCTGGATCCGGCCCTTCCACTCGACGGGCAGGCCGAACCTGACGATGTGAGGATCGCCGAGGCGCCTTCCGGGCAGATCCCAGTTCTACCTCCGGAACGCACATTCGAATGGGTGAACTCGCCCTTTATCCGCGGCGCCGACGTAACGTTCGTAGGTCTGCACGGGGGATCGGGCGAGGACGGGACGATCCAGGCGATCCTCGAGATCGCCGGAATCCCATACACCGGTACGGGAGTTCTGGGAAGCGCGCTGGCGATGAACAAGGGCTGTTCGAAAGCTCTGTTCAGGGGTGCGGGGGTCCGGACCGCCCCGTCCCTGGTCCTGCGCGAGTACGACGAAACGGGTCCGGACCGGGTCGGGGGGTTGATCGAGCGAGAGATCGGGTATCCAGTTGTGATCAAACCCGTTTGCCAGGGTTCGAGTGTCGGGTTCTCGTTCGTACCGGACCGGGGTGGGCTTGCCGCCGGCCTCGAGAAGGCCGCCGCCTATCATGGTGGAACCATGATCGAGAGGTTCATACCGGGCAGGGAGATCACCGCGGCCATTCTCGACGGGGAACCGCTTCCGCTGGTAGAGGTCATACCTGAAGGAGGGTTCTACGATTACAGGTGCAAGTATACGAAGGGATGCAGTGAGTACGTGGTGCCGGCACGGATCGAACCGGTGGTCACCGAACGGATTCAGCGCGAGGCGGTGCTTGCCTACGAGGCCCTCATGTGCCGTGATTACGCACGGGCCGATTTTCGCCTTTCGGATGACGGGGAACCGTACTGCCTCGAGGTGAACACGCTCCCCGGCATGACCGGGCTCAGTCTGGTGCCGATGGCCGCGAGCGCCGTCGGCATTTCGTTCGGCGAGCTTCTCGAACGGATCTGCCTGATGGCCGACGCCAGGAGAGAAAAATGAACACAAGGAGCGGACGATGGACCGGATAGAACAGTTGATGAAGAAATTCACCGAGGCGATGGGCGCGCCCGGTTTCGAGCACGAGGTGTCCGGACTCATGGCGGGAGAACTGTCTTCCAGGGCCGAGATCACGAAGGATCGCCTCGGTTCGTGTATCGCAAGACTGGCGGGTCCCGCCGAGCATCCGCGGATCATGCTTGCCGCACACATGGACGAGGTCGCGCTGATGGTTTCCCATTTCACCGGCAATTTCATCCGTTTCAACACGCTGGGCGGCTGGTGGAACCCGAGGCTGATCGGACTCCCCGTCACGATCCGCTCCTCACGAGGTGACGTGTCGGGAATCGTCGCCACGAAAAGCCCCTTCCACATGGAAGAGAAGGAACGCAACG
>DAOVFR010000074.1 GCA_030672805.1 Candidatus Krumholzibacteriota bacterium | reverse complement strand
ACGGGCATCAGGCGGATGGCAATTCGCAGCGCCGATGGCGCGGCGCTGAGCGCCTCCATCTTTCACTTCTCTTCTTCCTATACTCAACCTGATTATACAGTTTCCATTATCAATGCCCGTCGCGAAGAAGTCCGCGCCATCGGTTGGCTAACCTGCGGCGGTGCGGAGGCGTGCGGTTTGCGCCGCAATCCGCACGCAGTAGCCAGCCGGCAGGTTCAGCCGGATGTTATGCCGCCGACTCATCCTCGACATCCCACCCTGGGAAAACCAACACAGCTGGATGGCACTTCAACGCTCGGGCCAGAACTTTCGCCCGTTCCACGCCGAGTTTCACCCGATCGTTCTCAATTGCCGAGATCGTCGACTGCGGAATGCCGGTCAGCGCAGACAGTCCGTTCTGGCTCAATCCTTGAAGTTCCCGGATGATTCGCACGGATTCCCCAACGGAAACCTCAACGTGACGCCGTGCCTTGCGATAATTGCGTCGTGCCATGTCTCATTTCCTCCGGTAATCGTGAGAGGTGATGTCAATGACCTCCACAAGTACCTTTTGACCTACAACTCTGTAGACCACGCGGTATTGAAGCCCGAGTCGCGAGGACCGGTGGCCCTTCCATTCGCCACGAAGGACCTCGTCGTGGAAGCCTTTGATCAACCGCAGGCCGGCAGGGCCGGAGATTCGTACGATATCCTTCCATTTCTCATACCGCTTGAGAGTCTCGGCGGGAATGCGTGAAACACGCTGGCCGATCCTGCGATGTTCATATACCTCCCACATATCTATAAGGTACTATACACTATCTGGTATGTCAAGGCTATTGTCGGTATAACGGCGCTGCGGATAAGCGGTGGGCGGAGCCGCGAGCTTGCTCGTGGTGACGACCGACCGCTTCAGCCGCTTGATGGCCGGCGCGCAGCGACGGGCATCAAGCGGATGGCAATTCGCAGCGCCGATGGCGCGGCGCTGAGCGCCTCCATACTTCAATTTACTATTTCCTATACTCAACCAAATCATCAAGTTGTCCCCACCAATGCCCGTCGCGAAGCAGTCCGCGCCATCAATATTTAGGCTGCATTGATAATTACGTGTAACGCCGCTAATTTGGTAGTGTATACCATGATTGCGTTTTTGTCAATGAGATCCAAAACTGCCTTCGAGAACAAGAGATTAGGCATAATTTTACCTTAAATTTAAGTTAAATATTTTTGTGTGATCGGCGGTGTGATCGGCGGGATAAAACTTTTGGAGAAACGCCGCGGGGACAAAAATCATATAGCATAGGCTGGACGCCTGACCCTTGCTTTCCCTATTTCAAACATGAGTAAATATATTATGTTCGGTTGTCCTTTAGACAAGCCTGCGTGTGATCGCACGCCATACCCAATTATATTCCCAACCCCTGATAAGTAATCAGCCACGGCTTTGCAGCCATTCAATCCCGAAAGAGATCTTTGATAGCTCCCCAGCTGTACTCTTCCGCACCGACGACGCAGACTTCATTGAAGTGAAGTCCGTTTAGTATTCTTGCGGGTTTCTCTCCATGGAGACAGTCTCCTGCCATTATCGGCGATCCAAACCACTCGCTCGGTACGATCTGGATCTTTCCCGAGATGCCTCCCTCCAGCGCGTAAGCATCGTACCTGATCATCCACACCCAATCGTACCAGCAGCCGTTGAACGAGAGGCAGGTCGTATGCCTGTCCTGCGGGCAGCCAATGAGCACCTCCATGTCCGGATGAGTATCGCTTCCGGACAATACGATCCATGAGGGGTACGACAAACCATAGGCGATGTTCCCGAACCCGTCATCGCTCGGCAGCACCCAGAGCCATACTGTGAAATGCTGTAATTCCATCGTGATGTCCATGCTGCAGGTCGTATGCTGATCGTCCTCGTAGAGGCCGATGTAAGTATTTACTCCCGCGGCGGCGGAACAGGTATCAGACAATACGAACGCAAGGACCAGGGCAGCAATGAGAGCGACATTCCTTCTAATGACTTTCCCCTATCGATATCTTGGCGGCGTTTCCCGGCATCCATTTCCTTCGGCGCCGCACGCAGCGCAGGGCATATACGCTCTTACTTCGTGCCTGAATGGATGACGTCTTTCCTCTCCTGGCTCTGCATGCCTGGTGACGGCATGGAAATGCTTTTTCCGTTGGGGCTCATCTTGCAGGCCCCCTCGAAGAACACTCCCTCGTCGATGACGAGGCGGCTCGTCTTGATATCGCCCTCTACGCGTGAACCTGACTGGAGCTCGACCTTCTCCCTGGCATCGATGTTGCCGACTATCGTTCCACCGATAACTGCGTTCTTCACCTTGATGTCCGCTTTCAGCCTGCCACCCTTTCCGACAATAAGAGTGTCCGGGCAGTTTATATTGCCCTCGAACTCTCCGTCGATCCGGAGCGTTCCCTCTCTCACATCGATGGTCCCGTTGATCTTGCATCCCTGCCCGATGATAGAGTTCATCTTGCCCTCCCCGATTATGGTCTCTCCTTCTTTACCGAACATGACTGCCCCTTTCTTCTTTGCTTCCTTTTTCCTTTTACTCGTCAACGCATCACCTCATTGCAGAAGATACTTCAATGGATCCACGGGAACGTTGTTCTGCGTGACCTCGAAGTGCAGATGCGGTGCGGTGCTCCTTCCCGTATTGCCCGAATACGCAACCGTCTGGCCACGCGCGACTTTCTCCCCTTTTATAACCGCCAACCTGTCGTTGTGTCCATAAAGACTTTTCATACCATACCCGTGATCGATCTTGACGTAGTACCCGTATACGTCGTCCCACCCCGATTCTACAACGTATCCCGAAGCGGACGCCTTTACGGGAGTCCCGCGCACTACACCTATGTCGATCCCGGGATGGTACTGTGCATTCTCCTTGCTGCCTGCGATGCTGTAACCCCTGGTGATGAATCCCTTGACGGGCCAGAAGCTGGGTATCGAGCTAAGCATCTGTTCCTGTTCGTCCTTCATCCCGGCGGAAATCCTGTCCTCTCCATTGGAAGTTGACCTGATAAGAAGGCTGTCATCTTCCGTTATCTCAATTCCGAGCATTCTTCTCACTTGAAGGTTCATCGATCTCATCTGCGCCAGGTTCCTCATAAACTGACCGATTTTTTCGTTTCTGTTCGTCAGCTCGACGACCTGGCGCTCGAGCATGACCGATTCTCTCGCCTTCACAAGCAGCCTTCCGTACGTGGCGATAAACATTACAAGCGCTACCGCGCCGACAGCGCAGAGTGAAAGGAACGTATAGAAGAGTTTGTACTGTATGCGGTACGTTCTCGTTTTCTTGAGATCGTGAGGAACAAATATAACCGAGAATGTATCCTTTTTCATGGCAGAAACCCGCCTTAAAGTATAATATAAAGTTGATATTATTAACTATAGCTTACGCAATTCCGTCTATTCCTATTTTTTGAATTATCCCTTCGAACTCCTCGTCTGAATAGTACTCCACAAGGATTGTGCCTCCGCGTTTCCGTGGTGTGATCCGCACCCTCGTGCCAAGATGCAGCTCCATCCGCTCCTCGATCTCGCGGATCTGGGGATCGAGTTTCCTGACTCCCTTTCTACGTTTCATTCGTCTTTTGCCCGGAATGTGCAGCTCGACCTCTCGAACGGATATCCCTTCATTCGCCACGCGCTCTGCCCACTCGATCTGCGCCTTTTCCCCCTCAAGCGAGAGGAGCGCCCTTGCGTGGCCCGCCCTGAGCTTTCCCCGCTCGAGTAGCCCGATGACCCTGTCAGGAAGCTTCAAAAGGCGTATCGTATTCGTCACGGTGCTCCTGTCACGCCCTATTATGGAGGAGATCTCCTGTACCGACAGGCCGAACTCATCCCTGAGCATAAGATAGCCCCTTGCCTCCTCAACCGGGTTGAGATCCTCGCGCTGCAGGTTCTCCATCAAGGCATACTTCAATGAATTGTCGTCCGTTACATCCCTGACGATTGCCGGTATGGTCGATTTGCCCGCAATCCTCGATGCCCGGAACCTCCTCTCCCCAACGACAAGTTCGTACCGTTCGCCGCTCCTTCTTACAACGACGGGCTGCAGCACACCGTATGATTTTATCGAGTCAGCAAGTTCCTTCAGGTTATCCGCGTCGAAGTGATTCCTCGGCTGGTGCGGATTCGGATCTATCCTTGTGATATCGAGTTCCTTGATCCGCTCGGTCTCTGACACGCTTTCACGAAGATCCTGTGATATGAGCGCCTCGAGACCCCTGCCCAGCACCTTCCGCTTCACTGCTATTCACCCCTTCCCGCGGCCTTCCGGCCGTGTGAATCTTCCGGTACGCCGCCGTACACCCCTATGGAATCCTGCTTCTCGATAAATTCCTTTGCCAGCTTCATATAGCTCCTAGATCCGGCACTCTGGACATCGTAAAGTATCACGGGCTGGCCGAAGCTCGGACACTCGCTGAGACGAACGTTTCTCGGTATGATCGTATCGTAAACCTTTTCCCCGAAATAAGATATCGCTTCATCGGCAACCTGTGAAGACAGGTTCAGGCGCTTGTCGAACATCGTGAGAAGCACACCTTCGATACGGAGATCGAGGTTGAGGTGTTTCTGGACCATCCGGATCGTGCCGAGGAGCTGACTCAGACCCTCAAGTGCGTAGTATTCGCACTGTATCGGTATCAGGACGGAATCCGCCGCTGTGAGCGTATTGAGAGTAAGAAGGCCGAGGCTCGGCGGGCAGTCTACTATGACGAAATCGTATTGCTTTACTACTCCCGAGAGGGCGTTCTTTAGCTTCATCTCCCTGGCAATCTGCGAGACCAGCTCTATTTCTGCTCCGATGACCCTCGGATGTGAAGGCAGAATATCGGCGAGTCCCGTCTCCCGGATTGCTTCCGCGGCGTCCGCCTCATCGATCAGCACCTCGTATATGCTCTTTTCCCCATCCTCGACCCTTACACCGAAGCCGCTGCTTGCATTGGCCTGCGGATCCATGTCGACAAGGAGCACTCTCTTTTCGGCCGCACCCAGGCTGGCACTAAGGTTCACCGCCGTTGTCGTCTTGCCGACACCGCCTTTCTGGTTGGCTATCGCAACGATCTTTCCCATCTTTCCTGCTCCCTGCTCAGCCGCCGATACCGGCCCGGCCCTACCCGCGTTTTATGGTTCCTGGTAGAGCCAGGGGATGAAGTCCACATATGCATTGACCGTCTGCGGACTGTCGTTCTTATCGTAAATAACGGCCTCTATAGACTGTTCATCCGTGTTGCCGCTTCCCCAGAAGTTGTTCTCTGCATTCAGCGAGTCTTCCCAGAAGTACTGGGTTATAATCAGTGAGTATGGCTCATTAAGGAAAATAGCATTATTATTTATAACGGGTTTTGCTCGATGAGCTATGTACACACCGTTTCCTCCGTTATTCGCTATCGTGCTGTTGTTTATCGTCACATCCCGAACGGTTTCCGATGTATCGACAATAATAATACCGGTGCTTGAATTGTAGCGTATCGAAGAATTAAAAATGACAGCAGGGGATGAATAGATGTCGATTCCGACACTGTTCGACCAGATGATACTGTTCCGTATCTCGACCAGCGAGCCCTCCGATGCCCGCACCGCGTCGGTCGTGTTATCATGCAGCCTGCAGTTATCTATCAGGACCTCTGCACCCTCATCCAGCTCCACGCAATGCTTTGCGTTATAAGCATTTAAATAACTGAGTGCCCCCGACGCCGTTGTGCCAATGAAGATTATGCCGGCCCATTCCCTGTCGCTCTCGCCGCAGGCGTTCGGACCTATCTCCACCTCGTTTCCCTCGGTTCCATCGACGAAGAACTCCCCGTGCACCTCCAGCCCGCCGGCCTCATTGTTGACGAGTATCGCGACTCCCGCCCCGATACGGAGCGTGGAGCTCGAGGGTACCGTCACCTTGCCCGGGTTCACGAGAATATAAGGGTATCCGTTATCCAGAATCCTGGTCGGGCCGCTCGGCATCTCCTCGGGAAACCTGTTGTTCACCTCCAAAGTGATCGTCTTCGAACCCTCCGAGCCACTATCTGATACTGTAAGTGTGATTTCCACCTCTCCGGTGGTGGGCGGAGCTGTCCAGATCACGCTGGCACCCTTCCCATCAGGCGGGCTGAACGTTCCCTCATCCGCGCTCCACCGGTAGGTAAGCGGATCTCCGTCTTCATCCTCCGCTTGTCCTTTCAAAGCGAGCCCGCCGCCGGTCCAGATATTACAGGTGCTTCTGTCAATCGTTATTCCGCCAGGAGGCGTGTTCGAGAAGGTGATCTCGTCTTCGCATCCGAAAAGGAATATCAACATGGTTGAAAAAACAATTAATGCCTTACATTTAAAAGCATTAGCCATTCCAATGGCCTCCCTTATGAATCAGCGGGGTCATGGGCAGTATACGTTCGGACGTCGAACAAATCAATAAAAAAGCGAACATGAATAGCGGCCGGAGATCCGGAGCCGTTGCGCCGCACCCTTTGATTCTTATTAATAGCCTGACAAGAAACAAATTGCGTGATCATACAAGCATGTTTCACGTGAAACATGTCCCGTCCGGGCATCGTGATGGCGTGTTGCTCGTTTGCCGGTCTCGACCTTCCCCTCCTTCGTTTCACGTGAAACATGCCCGGGAGACACCCTAGGGGATTCTCTTGAAGTAAAGCATCCAGCCCCGCTCCTCCGGCAGTGTATTCGATGCCTCGAATCTCATGCCGGTGTCGCCGGATGCAGAAAGCTCCTCTCTCCACCCCTCTCCCTTCACCGTGAAATATGAACCTCCGGGGCCTATGAGCGAGATGGCAATGGGCAGGAGTTTCCGGAGCCTTCCCGCGGCTTTCGAGGTTGCAATATCGAACAGGTGTTCCGGCGTGAACCTCTCAGCATCCATTCCTTCGGCGCTGACCCCCTTCATGCCGAGCCTCCCGATGACGCGCTCGAGAAACATAAGCGGCTTTTCCCTGCGCTCGAAACAGGTCAACTCCATACCGGGCATGAGTATCTTCCATATAAGGGCAGGGAACCCCGCCCCCGATCCGATATCTGCCACACGCGTACCCCGTCCCGGCTCTCTCCCGAGTGAGTCTATCGTGAACCTGAGCAGGCGCGCCGAGTCGACTGCCTGTACCCTGACCGTCTCCTCGATCCTGCCCCTGCCGACCAGATGCATTCTCCTGCTCCACGTGGCAATCTCGCGAAAAAAGTATGCGAGCCTTTCCTCCTGCTCCCGTCCGACCTGCACGCCTGCCGATGCGGCAACCGCATCCACAACCGCGCTCATATCAGGGAATTGCTCGCCTTTCATTCAACCCCTTTCCCCTTTTTGCCGTCCTTCCGGTGCCTCTCTATATAGACCATGAGGATCGAAAGGTCGGCCGTCCTCACTCCCGATATCCTGGACGCCTGCCCTAGGTTCACCGGGCGGAACATGTTGAGCTTCTCCTTCGCCTCTGTGCTCAGCGCGTCTATGTCGAAGCTGAAATCTCCGGGGATATTGATCAGATCGAGCTGGAGAAGCCGTTCGGCTACCCTTCGCTGCCTCCTGATATATCCCTCGTACTTCACCCTTATCTCGAGCGCTTCCCTTTCGCGCGCACCGAGACCGAGCGGACCGCCGGGAAGGGCCTTTTCCAGTTCTTCGATCCCGACGCGGGGCCGCCGGAGAAGGCTTGCGGCCCTCTGCGCAACCCTCGCCCCCGTCTCGCCCACCCGTGAAAAGAGTTTGTTGCAATCCTTCGCGGGCACCACCTCGCCGAGAAGCCGTCTGTGCGCGCTTCCGACCCTTTTCCTTCTTACCACCATTCGCTTCCATGCCTCCCGATCGACCAGCCCGCATCGCACTCCGAACCTGAAAAGCCGCTCTTCGGCATTGTCCTGTCGCAGCAGGAGGCGATGCTCCGCCCTTGATGTGAACATACGGTACGGCTCATCGATCTCCTTTGTCACCAGGTCGTCGATGAGTACCCCGATATACGCCTGGTGCCTTGCCGGAATGACCGGCTTGCCGCCGGAGATGCTAATCGAGGCATTTATTCCTGCGATTATCCCCTGTGCGGCAGCCTCCTCGTATCCCGATGTGCCGTTTGACTGCCCCGCGATGTACAGACCTCCGATCTTTCTCGATTCGAGTGTCGGGAAAACCTGGTACGGTGGATAGAAATCATACTCGATCGCATACCCGTACCGCACGATCTCGGCTTCCTCGAGTCCCTGTATGGTCCTGATCATTTCCTCCTGCACGTCCATCGGCAGACTCGTTGCAAGACCGTTGATGTATATCTCTTCTGTTTCCAGCCCCTCCGGCTCGAGGAACAGCTGGTGGCGTTCCCTGTCCGCGAACCGGACCACCTTGTCCTCGATCGATGGACAGTAGCGTGGTCCGACACCCTGTATCTGTCCACTAAAGAGCGGCGCCCTGTCGAGATTCTCTCTAATGATCCTGTGAGTTCTATCATTCGTAAACGTAATGTAACACGATAGTTGCTCTATATCGATCCGCTCTGTCCTGAACGAGAACGGTACCGGATCCTCATCACCCTTTTGCTCCTCGCACTTTGAAAAGTCTATGCTGCTCCTTTTCAGACGTGCGGGAGTCCCTGTTTTGAGCCTCTTCCTTTCAATTCCAAGACGCACAAGCTGGTCGGAAATCCGGCACGCCGGAGGTTCTCCTTCCCGGCCTCCGGGTATCTTCTTCTCACCTATATGCATCAGGCCGTTCGGGAATGTTCCGAGTGCAAGCACCACTCTCTTTCCCCGAAGGCTGCACCCTTCTATTTCTATTCCCTCTACGGCGCCCCCCCCGACGATTATCCCCGTACATTCTCCCTCTACGAGCGAGAGCCTTTCCTGGCACTCGATCACCCCGAGCATCCTCCTGTGGTATGCAGCCTTGTCCGCCTGTGCCCTGGGTGACCATACCGCCGGACCTTTCGCTCTGTTCAGCATCCTGAACTGTATCCCCGTTTCATCTATGCAGCGCCCCATCTCACCTCCCAGTGCGTCTACCTCCCTGACGAGTTGACCCTTGGCCAGACCCCCGATTGCCGGGTTGCACGGCATCCTTGCAATGTCGTATTTATTTATAGTTACCAGGGCTGTCTCGCGACCCATTCTCGCTGCAGCCAGGGCCGCCTCGCAGCCTGCGTGGCCGCCACCTACTACGATGATATCGTAATTTGATCTCACTTCAATTATAATTATTATTTACTAGCGTGTAACTGCTGCCGATACAATTTATTATAAATGTTTTCCACATTGCTTTTTTCTCCCCCGCGTGACTTCCAGGCACTATTTCCCGATACAGAACCTGCTGAAAATCGTATCGAGAAGCCCGTCAGCTATCGATCTGCCCGTCACCCTTCCGCACGCATCCGCCGCCTCCCTGATCTCCATGCTCAGTATCTCCGCCGGCACCCCGGCCCCCAGCGCTTCCTCGAACCTCTCCAATGCCCCGTCCGCCTCTTTCAGCGCCCTCCCCTGGCGTACGTTGACTGCAATACGCTCGTTCAGAAGTTTCATCATCTCTTCCCGCGACGTATGTTCCAAT
>DAOVFR010000090.1 GCA_030672805.1 Candidatus Krumholzibacteriota bacterium | reverse complement strand
AGGGAGCCGCCGCCGGTAACGTTCCCCCGGACAATGGCATCCGACGGACGGCATCACTTGGACTTGATCGTACCTCTGACCTGTCCTGTCAGCGCTTTTTCTGTAACTGGAAAACAACTCGATGCGGCTTTAGATATGGGTCTGGCGTTACGACTTTCATGTTCTGCAACTCCCGTACCATACGAAGGTGTTTTTCAGCGCCGTTACCCCCGTGCATGCCGGTTGTTTCCCATGGCTTCACGATGTTCCCGGTTCGCCGCCCGTTGCGGCACCGGGATGAACGGGTGAGGGGGGGGCGTGTTCCCGGTGTGTGGCGTTTTGCAAAAGCCGATCGTTTAATGCTCGCGGCGCCGGGCACAGCGTGCTGCTGCGTTGGTGTGGCCATGAGATGCCGTGAATGGAGACCGTTGGCGGATGACCCGCGCCGCGCCTTGTCCGTTTCGATAGTGCTTGACACTGTTTTGGCCAATTGCTAATTTTCAGATGGATAAAGAAGCGTCCCGCAAAAATGTATCGTACATTCCTTATATTCGCCTGAATTTTCAGGAGGAAATTCCCGGGCCCAAATGAAACAGTATACCTGTGGGAGCCCCACGAAGGGATCCGGCCTTTTCGGGGAAAGAATCGTTGCACGTAATAAGGTAAGCAAACCAAGGAGGTAGCATGCCGATGAGAAAGAGTTTTGCGATCCTGTTGATTCTGATCGTTGCATTGACAGCTCTGTACTCGTGCAAGAGCAGGGAGACGACGAGCGCCATTCTCCATAATAACTACGCCAACTATGAAAAGGCGATCGAGATGGCGGAACTGGCGCTCAAGAACAATCCGAGCGATGCCGAAGCGCATTTCCAGCTCGGGATCTCATACAGCAACACGAAGAGGATGGGAAAAGCGTACGGGGAGTTTATGGCTGCAGTCGGCATCGACCCCAAGAGGAAGAATCTGGCGGAAAACAACATCAAGCACAACTGGGCGAAACATTTCAACAGCGGGCTGGCGGAATTCCAGGCGCAGAATCTGGCGGGAGCTGCCGTCGAATTCGAGCAGTCCACCCTGGCGGATCCCAGGCAGGTAAAGGGATGGCTGAATCTGGCGAAAGTGTACAACATGCTGTCGCAGGACGATTCCACTTACCTCGACAGGACGTACGAAACGGTGGATACGCTGATGGCCAGGGCGACTCCGCAAGACGAATCTTACAGTAACATCCTGGCGCTTTCGGGAAGGGTCATGCTCCGCCGCGGAATGGATGAACAGGCATACGAGATCTTCGAGAATCTTATGCTCGATGATCCGGCGAATTTCGAGATTGTCGAGAGCGTTGGGGGTAGTTTCCTTCGCAGGAAGGATTGGGAAAACGCGGCGAAGTACATGGAGATGTCAGTCGATGGTCGGCGCAAAACCGATTCGGAGGAGTTCGAACCTTACTACAATATCGGGATAGCCTATTACAACCTGAAGAATTACTTCAAGGCGATCGAGGCGTACCAGAATGCACTTCTCATTCGCCCGGGCGACAAGCAGACATACTACAACCTGCTCCTCACTTACTACCAGGCGGAAATGTGGGATGAATCGGTCATGCTGGGCCAGGAATACACGACGTCGATCGCGCCCGACGATCCGAGGGGGTGGCAGATTCTCGGCCTCTCTTACAGCAAGAAGAACATGAAGATGAAGGCGGAAGAGGCGACGGAGAGGTACCGGGAACTTCTGGGACAGTAATGTATGGAAAGGGTGGGCCCGGAAGGGATCGCCCTTGTATTAATTGGAATGGATTATGCAATTCAATATGGGTGAAAAGCGCTACTTGAATTCACTTGACAGAAAGGCGGTGCTCCCGTAATATAAGGGGTGTAAAGGCGTTTATCTTCGTTACTCTTCGATCTCCTGCAAAATGTGTGGAAGGGTTACCGGACCGGGGGTTCTTGATTAAAAGCCCTAAAGCCTTATAAGAAAGTTGCCGACTGAAAGGAAAGCAATTCCACGACGATAAATACACGTTGCCTGGTATTCGATCGATTTATCCCGATAGCTGTTACATGAGACCGCTTTTCGATTGGTACGAACAATACGTGTGAGGGATCACGATCAATCTGTGAAATTCATCTCTCGGATATTTTGCGCATAACGAGAAACATCAAATGAGAAAAGGTGGGACTGTATGGACATTGCTGAATTGAAAAGCAAGAAGATCGACGAGCTGATCGAGGTCGCGGTGGATCTCAAGATCAACGGGCTGAGCACGCTCCGCAAGCAGGAGATCATCTTCAAGATCCTCGAGGCGCAGACGCAGCAGAACGGCCTTATATTCAGCGAGGGGGTTCTGCAGGTTCTGCCCGAAGGGTACGGGTTTCTGCGCTCTCCCGCGTACAACTACCTTCCCGGACCGGACGACATCTACGTCTCGCCATCGCAGATCAAGAAGTTCAATCTAAGAACCGGTGACACGGTCTCGGGACAGGTTCGCTCACCCAAGGAGTCAGAGCGGTATTTTGCGCTTCTCAAGGTCGAAATGGTCAACACGGAGCAGCCCGAGGAAGCGAAGAAAAAGACCCTGTTCGACAACCTGACACCGCTCTACCCGGAAGAAATCATAAACATCGAGCACGACCCCGAGGACCTGTCGACCCGCCTCATGAATCTTCTTACGCCGATTGGGAAGGGGCAGCGGGGACTGATCGTTGCTCCACCGAGGACCGGGAAGACGATTCTTCTGCAGAAAATCGCAAACGCGATCACGACGAACCATTCCGAGATAGTAATCATTGTTCTACTCATAGATGAACGGCCTGAAGAGGTGACCGATATGCAGCGCTCGGTGAAGGGTGAAGTGATCAGTTCAACCTTCGACGAGCCGGCCGACAGGCACGTACAGGTTGCCGATATGGTCATCCAGAAGGCGAAGCGGCTGGTCGAGCACGGCAAGGACGTCGTGATCCTGCTGGACAGCATCACGAGGCTCGCCCGCGCCCACAACGCCGTGGTTCCGCATTCGGGCAAGATACTCTCCGGCGGTGTCGACTCGAACGCGCTCCAGCGGCCGAAGCGCTTCTTCGGAGCCGCGAGGAACACCGAGGAACAGGGAAGCCTTACGATCATAGCAACAGCCCTGGTCGAGACGGGCAGCAGGATGGACGAGGTGATTTTCGAGGAGTTCAAGGGAACGGGTAACCTGGAGATCGTCCTCGACCGTAGGCTCGTCGACAAGCGGGTGTTCCCCGCTATCGACATATTCCGCTCCGGTACCAGAAAGGAAGAACTGCTGCTGCCCGAGAAAGTGCTCAGCAAGGTCTACATCCTCAGGAAGTTCCTCAGTGACAAGACGTGTGTCGAGGCAATGGAGTTTCTTATCGAGAAGATCGAGAAGACGAAGACAAACGCCAAGTTCCTGCAGTCGATGAATGTGTAGCGCCCCGGCACAAGGCGTAATTGATATAAATTTCCTGTTGAATTTCGCTTCGAGGATTATTAGATTGTAACTTCCCGGGTGTCATTGCCCGGAGGGATAGTTCGCCGTTATGGAAAAACAACGTTCGTTCGGAGATTCGATATGAAGAAGAATATCCATCCGGAGTACAAGAAGGCGAAAATCACCTGCATCTGCGGGAACATGATCGAAACACGCTCGACGCAGGAGGAGATCCACGTGGAGATCTGTTCCAGCTGCCACCCGTTTTTCACCGGAAAGCAGAAGCTCGTCGATACGGCCGGTCGTGTCGAGAGATTCCAGCGCAAGTACGGCGATTACCGCACAAAGCGCGACCAGGGCAAGAAGTAGATCTCATCCCATACATTTCTGCATCGTTGCTGCTTGCGGGGAGTTCATGTCCGACGGTGAAACGAGGAAGAGCCTCCATGTCGGAGGCCAGGCTGTTATCGAGGGTGTGATGATGCGCTCGCCGGAGCGTATAGCAACCGCTGTCAGAACCCCGGCGGGCGACATCGTGATCGAGGCTGAACCTTTCGTCAGTCTCACCAAAAGATTTCGCATTCTCAATATTCCGATCGTTCGGGGTGCGATTGCACTGGTTGAGACCTTTGCCATCGCGATCAAGGCGCTCTCCTTCTCCGCCGACCAGGCGGTCGAGGGTGAAGGCAAGGATCCGGTGAAGGCGAAGAAGGGATTGTCCCGCGGCTACATGGCGCTCACGGTATTCGCCGCATTCGTGATCGGGTTTGCCCTGTTTTTCTACATACCACTTCTGCTTACCGAGAGGATGGGACTCGAGAGCGGGTTCCTCTTCAACCTCGTCGACGGGTTTATCAGGCTCCTCTTCATTTTTCTCTACATCGTTCTCATAACGAGGTGGAAGGAAATGCAGCGGATCTTCGAGTACCACGGCGCCGAACACAAGACGATCTTCGCCTTCGAGAAGGGCGAGGAGGTTGTTCTCGCCAATGTACTCAAGCACCCGAGGGTCCATCCACGGTGCAGCACGAGCTTCCTGTTCCTCGTGGTCATCGTCAGCATTGTTCTTTTCATTATCCTTGGAAGACCGACCAGTGTAGGCGACCGCATGGTGCGATTTTCGTTCATACCGGTGATTGGAGGGGTCTCGTACGAGCTGTTGAAGCTGTCGGCCAGACCCGCCGTCAGTCGATATATCGGGTTCCTGTTCTGGCCGGGACTTGTAATGCAGCGGCTCACCACGAAGGAACCCTCTTGCGACCAGATAGAGGTTGCAATCGCCGCCCTCAAGGCAAGCCTCGGCGACAAAGTGCTGGAATCGCGGCGATCCATTGTTTAAGGTTTGGCTGAAAGCCGGGAAGGGTTTCTTACGGCCGAAAGGTCGGGCCGCCCGAACGGAGAAGATACGTGGAAAGCAAGGAAAAATACAAAGCGATCCTTGAGCGATTTGACCAGCTTTCCGGGGAACTCGCCAGGCCGGATGTCATCAGGAACCAGGCTCTGTACAAGAAGCTTGCCATGGAACGGAGCGACCTGGGAAGGGTGGTGAGCGTCATCAAGCGGTTCCTCGAGCTCGACCGGCGGCGGGAAGAAGATATGGGGGTAATCGAATCGTCCGGCGACGCGGAGCTCGTGGAACTCGCGCATGTCGAACTCGACGAGATCGGAAGCGAGATGCAGGAGCTGGGGGAAGAGATCAAGATGCTCCTGATCCCGGGCAACCCGGACGATTCGCGGAACACTGTTTTAGAGATCCGGGCGGGGACCGGTGGGGGAGAGGCGGCTCTTTTCGCCGCCGATCTTGCGCGGATGTACCGTCTGTTCGCGGAGAGAAAGAACTGGAAGGTCGAGATCCTCAGCAGTAATCCCACGGAAATTGGGGGTTTCAGGGAAGTCATCTTTCTGATCAGCGGCAGGAACGCATACGGAAAACTCAAGTTCGAGCGGGGCGTCCACCGTGTCCAGCGGGTCCCCCTGACCGAATCGAGCGGCCGGATTCATACATCTGCCGTGTCCGTTGCGGTACTCCCCGAGGCCAAGGATATTGACTTGCAGATAGATCCGAAGGACCTTCGGATCGACGTGTTTCGCTCGAGCGGTCCCGGCGGACAAAGCGTGAACACGACTGATTCGGCGGTGCGGATCACGCACGTGCCGACCGGGATGGTCGTGACCTGCCAGGATGAGAAATCACAACACAAGAACAAGTCAAAAGCGTTCAAGGTCCTGCGGTCGAGGCTTCTCGAGAAGAAACGGAGCGAGCAGGAAGAGAAGATCGCCATGGATAGAAGAAGCATGATAGGGTCCGGTGACCGGAGCGCAAAGATCAGGACGTATAATTTTCCGCAAGGGCGGGTGACGGATCACCGGGTCGGATTCACCACACACAACCTGGGCGCCGTCCTCGACGGAGATATCGGCGAGATCATCGATGCACTCGTGGTGGCATACCGCGAGGAACTGATAAACCGGGGGATAGGGACCGGCTCCGGCGGCGAGTAGTGTGCGTGTCGCTGCCGGGGAGCCGTGGTTGGAACCGGGGCGGTGAGCGTGTCTTCACCTGTAAATGATACCGGGCAGCGCGGTGCCGGAATGGACGGATTCGAATCCGCCCGGCATAACCGCGCCGGCAAGACGCCGACGGTTATCGAGCTGATAAAGCTGGCCGGTGCATATCTCGAGGAACGTGGCGTCGAATCCTCCCGTCTAAGTGCGGAGCATCTTCTCGCCATGGCATTGCGGTGCAACCGGCTTGACCTGTACCTCCGTTTTGATGAACGCCCCGGCGAGACCGAGCTCGCCCGGTTCAGGGCCGATCTGAAGATGAGGGCAAGGCACTACCCGCTGCAGTACCTTCTCGGCGAGATCGAGTTTCACTCGCTTCGCTTCAGTGTGAGGGAAGGAGTTTTTATCCCGCGGCCGGAGACGGAACTGCTCATCGAACGGGTATCCGAGATTTTAGAAGGGCGCCGGAATATCACCTTTATCGAGTTTGGAGTCGGCGCCGGCGTTATCTCCGGGACGCTCGCCGCGATGTGCCCGGGCTGGGGTGGTGTCGCCTTCGATATTTCCCCCACGGCGGCCGCTCTTGCGCGGGAGAACTTCGTCCGGCTGGGCGTCTCGAAACGGGTGCAAACGGTCGTTTCGTGCGGCTTCGAGGTGTTCGGCCCCGGCCGCCGGTTCGACCTGCTTGTGGCTAACCCTCCCTACATTCCAGCAGGGACGATTCATACACTGCAGAAAGAGGTATCGATGTACGAGGACCGGGCGGCCCTCGATGGAGGGGAGGACGGGACCCGGTTTTATCCGCTGCTGGCGTATTACGGAAAACGCCTGCTCAGGAACGGCGGTGCAATCGTGCTGGAAATCGGGGATGGACAGGGTGGGATGGTCGGGTCTTGCCTCGAAAGTTTCGGATTCGAACGGACCCGGATCGAAAAGGATTACAACGGGTTCGAGCGGGTAATCACTGCATTCAGGCCCGACGGACCGGAAAAGGACATGTAACAATGGACAGCTTTTTGATAAGGGGGCCGTGCAGGCTCCGGGGAGAGGTCGCGGTCAGCGGTGCGAAGAACGCGATGCTCCCGCTCATGGCGGCGTCGATCCTTACAGGAGGCCTATGCACGCTCGAGAATATACCCGGACTGAGGGATACGCGCACCATGATGAAGCTGCTCGATGTACTTGGTGTCTCATCCATACTTGAAGACGGCATTCTGACGATCGACGCGTCCGGTGTGAGCTCGTTCGAGGCCCCGTATGACCTCGTGAGAACGATGAGGGCGTCGATTTACGTTCTCGGTCCGCTCGTTGCCCGGTATGGCCGGGCGCGGGTTTCGATGCCTGGGGGATGTGCGTGGGGGCCTAGGCCGGTTGATCTCCACCTGAAAGGCCTGAAGGCGCTGGGCGCCGACATCAGGATCGATCATGGGTATATCGATGCCAGGGCGGAAAGGCTCCACGGGACGGAGATCGTCCTTTCGGTTCCCAGTGTCGGGGCGACGGTCAATATCATCATGGCGGCCGTGCTCGCCGACGGAAGAACGGTTATCGAAAACGCGGCGAGGGAACCGGAGATCACCGAGCTCGCAATGGCCCTCAAGACGGGAGGCGCCGATATCGAGGGGGAAGGAACGTCCCGGATAACGATAGAGGGTGTACAGGAGATCGAACCGTTCTCGCACCGAGTTATACCTGACAGGATAGAGACGGGGACCTTCGCGGCAGCAGCCGTGCTGACGGGAGGAGCTGTCGAGATCGTCAACTGCAGGCCGGACCACGTTCTCGCCGTGATCGACAAGCTGGCGTCCTGCGGTGCGAAGATCGAGGCGACGGAAAGCACATTACGTGTAACGGGGCCGGAAAGACCTGAGCCGGTCGACATCGGTACAGGTTTCTACCCGGCGTTTCCGACCGACATGCAGGCTCAGATGATGGCGGTCCTCTGCCTTGCGCGCGGTTCGAGCACTATCGTCGAGCATGTCTATCCTGACCGTTTCACCCACGTGCCGGAACTGAGGAGACTGGGCGCGCGGATCCACGTCGACGGCAGCGTAGCGGTTGTAACGGGCGTCGACCGCCTCGAGGGAGCGCCGCTGATGGCCACCGACATCAGGGCGAGCTCGGCATTGATACTTGCGGGGCTTGTCGCCGAGGGCGAATCGAAGATTCTTCGTATATACCACATAGACAGGGGTTACGAGTGCATCGAGGATAAGTTCGTAAAGCTGGGCGCCGATATCAGGCGCATCAAGGAGTAAGCCGGTGCGCAATATCATCATCGGTACGGCGGGGCACGTTGATCACGGCAAGACAGAGATCGTCAAGGCACTGACCGGCAGGGACACCGACAGGCTCAGTGAGGAGAAGGAACGGGGCATCTCCATCGTTCTCGGATTCGCCCCGCTCGACATGGGAGAAGGGATCAATGCGGGTGTCGTCGATGTGCCGGGGCACGAGCGTTTCGTCAAAAACATGGTCTCGGGGGCTGTCGGTGTCGATCTCGCGCTGCTCGTGATCGCGGCGGATGAGGGAGTTATGCCGCAGACGGAGGAGCATCTCGAGGTGCTGCGGCTTCTCGGCGTGAAACTCGGTGTTGTCGCTTTAACAAAGGCCGACCTCGTCGACGATGAGGTCATCGAGGTCGTCGAGAGCGAGGTGAGAGACCTGCTCGGGGAGGGGTTCCCCGATGACGTGCCCTTTATCCGCACATCGGTGGTGACGGGGCAGGGGCTCGACGAGTTGAAGCGTGTCCTCAAGGTAAGGGCGGAGGAGGTCCGGGAGAGGAGGCTTTCCGATTTCTTCAGGATGCCGGTGGACCGGATCTTCACGAGAAGCGGCATTGGAACGATAGTTACCGGCTCGACGTGGGGAGGATCTGCCGGGAAGGGTGATGAGCTTGTTATCGAGCCGATCGGGAGAAAGGTCCGCCTCCGCGAGGTGCAGAGTTTCGACAGGGTGCTCGAGAAAGCGAGCCCGGGCATGCGGATCGCCATCGCA
>DAOVFR010000113.1 GCA_030672805.1 Candidatus Krumholzibacteriota bacterium | reverse complement strand
GTACGTTACCATGAGAAGTTCAAGCCTGCCGGTACAAACTTCGACTTCGTTACGGTGCGAGATCGACATGAACTCATCTACCGGACATACGAGCGGGGGGTTGAAATGGAAACGCTCGCCTGCGGCACGGGTGCCGCGGCGGCCGCGGTGATCACCACCCATCTCGGTCTGACCGGGTCTCCGGTGACGTGCGAAACCTCGGGGAAAGAGAAGATGGAGGTCGACTTCGAGAAAACCGACTGTGGAGCGGTCCATTGCAGACTAACCGGTCCGGTCGTGGAAACATTCAGGGGAACCTTCGCCATCGGGGACTACGTGTAAGCCGTAACGGGTGTCTCTTTCCGTCGAGAGGTCCGTCGTAAAGATGAAATACCGACACATACTTCTTGTATGCCTTTTCATTGCGATTTTATTCCCGGCCTCGTCATCCGCTCAATACCCTTTCGGCAAGAACAAGATACAGTATGCACCCCGTAACTGGAAAGTCATCGAGACCGCTCATATGGAGATCTTCTATTACCCTGAAGAGCTCATGATCGCCGAATTCATCGCCGGCCTGGCGGAAGACGTCTACGACGAATACTCCATCTATTTCGGGCTGAAGTTCGAGCGGAAGATACCTGTCATCCTCTACGGGACTCACCATGATTTCAAGGAAACCAATGTCATCCCATACCTCATATCCGAGGCAATTGGCGGGTTCACCGAATTTATCAAGGGAAGGGTTGCCCTGCCCTTCGTCGGCTCGTACGGAAAGCTCAAGGCAGTCTTCAGGCACGAACTCACGCACGTCTTCATGCTCGAGAAGATCAGGGTTGTGATGAAAAACCATCGGCGCTACAACTATCGTCACCCGCCACTGTGGTTCACGGAAGGCCTCGCGGAATTCATGGCTAACGGCGGCCTCGACAGCAATGCACGGATGTTCATACGTGATGGCGTAACCGGCGGTCTGCTGATTCCGCTTCATGAGCTATGGAGGATCCAGGGTACATTCATGATGTACAAGGAAGGAGAAAGCGCACTGCACTATATCGCGAACAGGTTCGGACACGACGCGATCCGCTTGATCCTCGAGAATTGGTGGAAGAGCGAAAGATTTGACCTCGTCCTCAAACACAGTATCGGTCTCGATGTCAGGGAACTCAGCGGTGACTGGGAAGAATTCCTGAGGAGAAGATACTTTCCATCTATAATGTACCGGAGGCGAATAGATGAAATCGCAGAGCGGATCTCCCCCGGGGAACGCTCACTGGAAATGCACCCAGTCTGCCTTCAGGGAGACAATGACGAGATAACGGTGTTCGGCGTCGGGTACGGACTGGGCAGCATCGACCTGGTGAAGCTGAAGAAAAACAGGAAAGGATTCTGGGACAGGAAGACATTCATACGAGGCGAATCGACGACCCGCTTTGAATCGATCCCCCTGCTGCGGAGCAGGGTCTCGCTGAAGGGCGATACTCTCATTTTCATCGCCAAGACGGGCAAGCGAGATGCCATTTACCTTTACGACCTGAGACGGAAGAAGGTACTCGAGCGGGTCGTCTTCCAGGGGGCGCGAATACTTAATTCCCCCGACCTGTCTCACGATGGCAGGTATCTTGTCTTCTCGGCCATCAGCGATCACGGGAAGGCGGATCTGTATATCCATGACCTCGACGACTGTTCGTTTCGCAGGTTGACGGACGATGTCTACGAGGACATCCATCCGGACTGGCACCCCTCGGAGCACAGGCTTATCTTCAGCTCGGACAGATGCATCAACGGTCTTGATAGAAGGTACGCGCTCTACGTGATCGATATCCGCACGGGGGAGATCGAACCCCTGACCGACGGACGGCACCAGGACATCGACCCTAGGTGGATGCCGGACGGCAGCGGAATAATATTCTCATCAGACCGGGACGGTGTGTTCGATATATATATTCTTTCAGGTGGCAGGCTGACCAGGCAGACAAATGTTCTCGGTGGCGCATTCGGGCCATGGCCTTGCAGTGATGGAAATGGTTTCCTCGTTTCGGCATACCGGAACGGGACATACGGCATCTACCGGGTGCCCGTGAAGCAGGAAACGCCCTCAATCCAGATGGAATCCATCCTGGCGGCACACTCGTCATGGCAACCTGGTCTGCCGGACAGCGCCCCGGATTACGAGAAACGGGATTACCGTTTACGTTTCGGGCTGGACATCATCGGAGCAGCATTCGCGGTCGACCCGGATTTTGGCCAGATGGGAAACAGCGCACAGATCTTCCTGACCGACATGCTCGGAAATCACCAGCTTTACTTTCTCTTCGGATACGCGTCGAACGAATTCGATGATTTCTGGACGAACCTGAACGTGGCGGTGACATACGCGAACAGGAGCAGGCGGCTCAACTACACCCTGGGCGCGTTCCACCTGTCGAGCTACCTCGGCAGCACACTAGACATTCTGAGATTCGAACGGCGCTACGGTATGCTCGGTGGTATCAGCTATCCGTTCTCGAAGTTCACGAGGATCGACCTGACCACTGTCGTAAAGGCGATGGAGCGGGATGATGACATCACCTTCCTGGGTCTCGAAGAGGGGAGTACATGGCTCATCTCCAATTTCATCTCTCTCACAACCGACAACATCACTTGGTATATCGGCGGACCCCTGCTCGGCCACCGCCTCAACATTGCATTGGGGAAATCTTTCGACCTGAAGGGGTCAAGGTACGAGAGCACCACTCTTCACTTTGATTTAAGGAACTATGTAAATCTTACACGGCGCGTCACGTTCGCGCAGAGATTTGTCAACAGGACCGCCTGGGGGAGTGATCTCCAGCTCTTCTATCTGGGGGGCTCGTGGGACTTGCGTGGGTACCGATTCAGACAATTCGCGGGGAAGCGGATCGTCCTTATAAACAGCGAGCTGAGGTTTCCCCTGATCGACCGGCTTCAGGTGAGGCTGCCTTTCGGCAACATCGAGTTTCCCCTGTTTCGCGGATCACTCTTTCTCGACGCAGGCAAGGTCAGCGGTTTTATCTTCGACACGGGTTGGCTGGGCAGCATCGGCGCCGGCGTCGAGATGAACATGGGATACCTGCCCGTAATCCGGGTAAACTTCAGCCGGCTTACCGACTTTCATAAGCTGGAAAAAAAGGTGAATGTGGACTTTTTCCTTGGATTCAACTTCTAGGTTAGCTCCCGGTTCTTTCGATGATTTCCATTGCAAGTTCGTGCCGGTTGAACGGCGCGCTGATCTGTACGCCCTGAATAGCCGGCCGCAGTTCAGCCATGATTTCGACGGCGATATTCAGCCCTTCCCTCATTGCCTCATCGCCACTTCCCGCCTCCAGCATCCTCCGCATGATATCCTCCGGAACGTTCACACCGGGCAGTTCGTTGTTCATGAACTCCGCATTCTTGTAACTTGTCAGTGGCCAGATCCCGGCGATGACAGGAAGACCATAATCACCGGCACGCAGGATGAACCGTTCGAACAGCGACAGATCGAACACCGGCTGTGTTATGATGAATTCGGCGCCGGCATCGATCTTCCAGTAGAGTCGTTTCATCTCCTCTTCGAAATTCACCGCACCGGGATTGACCCCCACCCCTATATGAAAGCATGTGGGAACCTTGAGATGCCTGCCGCCGATATCGCGGCCGTTATTGAGTTCCTGTATGACGTTCGTCAAGCCGATCGAGTCGATGTCGAACACCGCTGTGGCATCGGGATAATCTGCCGTTTTGATCGGATCGCCCGTTATAACGAGAATGTTGCGAAGTCCAAGCGCGTGCGCGCCGAGCAGGTCCGACTGCATGCCTAGTATGTTCCTGTCCCTGCAGCAGTAATGCAGGACCGTCTCGATGCCTGCCTGCCGCTCGATGAGGACCGCGAGGGCAAGAGGACTCATTCTTGATGTGGCGCGGGGACTGTCCGGGATATTGATCGCGTCCGCGCCGGCCCCTGCGAGCGCCCGTGCGGAGCCAAGCACGCGGGCCGGGTCACAGCCCTTCGGAGGCACGAGTTCGACGAGGTGCACGAATCTGCCTTCCGATAGTTTCCCACCGAGGCTCGATTTCTCCGCAACCGGCACCGACCCTGTTTCATCCACTGCTGTTTCAACCGCCGGCTTCAACGAAGATACATGCCTTGCAGAATGAATCGTCTTGAGTGTGTCACGTATCGCCCTGATGTGCGCTGGAGTCGTTCCACAACATCCTCCGACCACCCTCGCGCCAACCTGGACGAATCTCCTGGCGTACTCGGCGATGTACTCGGGCAGGACCATGTATATATTTCTTCCCTCGACACTCTGGGGAACACCCGCGTTAGGCTGAGCAGAGATGTAAGAATCGACGGCCCCGGCCATTTTTCCCACCGCATCGAGCATTACCTTTGGACCGACAGAGCAATTCACACCGATCACATCGACGTTCCACATGCTGAGGCTCCTCGCAAATTCATCCGGCTCGGTCCCGTACAACCCAAGCCCATCCACCTGCAGGGTCATCTGGGCGACGATGGGAAGATCGCTGACCCGCCGCACGCCCGTGATCGCCTGGTGGATCTCGTTCAGGTCGGCGAATGTTTCGAGGATGAAGAGGTCGACCCCTGCTTCGAGCAGGGCTTGCGCCTGATCGCCGAACGCCTCGGACGCTTCCTCATTCGAAGTCGCTCCCCACGGTTCGATCTTTATACCGAGAGGCCCGATCGCCCCGGCAACAAGCGCATTGCCGGCGGCCGCCCTGCGGGCGATCAACGCACCTTCCCTGTTGATATCCGACAGGCGATTCTCGAGACCGTAAAGCTTGAGCTTGAACCTGTTTGCTCCGAAAGTGTTGGTCTCTATCACATCGGCGCCTGCATCGATGTATTCGCGGTGTATCTTTTCGACAAGCGCCGGGTTCGACAGGTTCACCTCGTCAAAGCACCTGTTGATGAAGATACCACGTTCATAGAGCATGGTGCCCATGGCGCCGTCAAAAAGAACGACGCCCTTTTCGAGAAGACCGTGAAATTCTGTAATCATTGCAACCTCTAATCGGCAGCCGGGGGAGATCAGAACGTCGAAAACGGGTCATTACTTCCTCTTGCATATGGATACAGTGTTGCGTAGTATAGTATGAAGACGATTAATTATTCAACAGATTCCAGCATGACGGATGCCTGGGGAGAGGGACGTAAATAGCATGCGCTGGTCCAGAAGCTGTATTCCAACGCTGAAAGAGAACCCGCACGAGGCCGAAATACCGAGCCATCGCCTGATGGTCAGGGCCGGGTTGATACGAAGACTTGCATCCGGTGTTTACACGTTTCTTCCGCTCGGACTCAAGACAATCGTAAGGATCGAGAGTATCGTGCGCGAGGAAATGGACGCGGCGGGCTGTCAGGAAGTCCTGATGCCTATCCTGCATCCCATAGAGATCTACGAGGAGAGTGGAAGAATCGAGAACTTCGGATCGGAACTCTTCAAACTCACGGACAACCGCGAACGTACATTCGCGCTCGGCCCGACCCATGAGGAAGTGATCACTATGATCGCCCGGGACGAGTTGAGAAGCTACCGGAGTCTCCCGCAGTGCCTCTACCAGATACTGATCAAGTTCCGGGATGAGATACGGCCGCGTTACGGCGTCATCCGCGCCAAGGAATTCATCATGAAGGATGCCTACAGTTTTCACACGGACGATGAATCCCTCGACGAGGTATACCGGGTGATGGAACGCGCCTACAGAAACATCATCGAGCGGTGCGGCCTCGAATACCGTGTCGTGGAAGCCGAATCGGGCTATATAGGTGGAAACGAATCACATGAATTCATGGTCCTTGCCGGAAACGGGGAGGACAGGATCCTTAGCTGTGACTGTGGATACGCGGTCAACCTGGAAAGGGCCGCCGCCCGCCCGGTGGAACCGTATGTCGGTGAGGAACCCTGCGAGGAACAGTACCGTGAAGTTGAAACACCCGGGATGACGAGCATCGACGAGGTCTCGACATTCCTGAAGGTCCGTCCCGGCGATCTGGTTAAAACACTTCTCTACAGAACCGGCGACCGCAATATAGCGGTCCTCGTACCGGGCGACAGGGAAGTGAATGACATCAAGCTAGTCAAGATCTTCGACGATCCGGACATCCGTTTTCTCGAGCCAGGTGAGATAGAGGAACTGACCGGGGGGCCCGTCGGATTCTCGGGCCCCGTAGGTCTTCCGGTGGAGACAGCAATTTACGCGGACATGCTCCTGAAGGATGGGCGGATGATGATCATCGGAGCGAACAGGGCGGACCGGCACCTCACCGGTGTCCTTGAAGGAAGGGACTTCAAAATCGACCAGTTCGGCGAGTTAGTCCGTGCCCGCGAAGGGGACGCATGTCCACGATGCGGCAAGCCGATGTCGATGAGCAACGGCATAGAAGTCGGCCACATCTTCAAGCTCGGAACCAGGTACTCATCCAGAATGAAAGCGACGTTCCTCGATGAAAACGGCGAAAGCCACCCGTTTGTCATGGGATGCTACGGGTTCGGCATATCGAGGTTGATCGCCGCCGCCATCGAGCAGCATCACGATGAAAATGGCATAATATGGCATCCCTCGATCGCACCGCTCGATATCCATATACTTCCCGTCAACGTCAGTGACGACGAGGTCATGCGGACAGCAGAACGCTTCGAGACCGGACTGCAGGAAAAGGGTATCGAGGTCCTTCTCGATGACAGGGATCTGAGACCCGGGGTCAAGTTCAAGGACGCGGATCTCCTGGGAATACCACTCAGACTTACGATCGGGAAAAAGCTCAAGGAAGGCAGGGTAGAGTTATTCGAGAGGTCTACCGGGGAAATCGAGGAACTACCCGTCGATACAGCCCTGGAAAGGATTCTCGAACGGGTAGGGAACTAGGAACCGGTCACTCTCCTGGAAAGCCTGGATTTCAGACGGGCGGCCTTCCGATGATGCATGATTCCTTTGTTGACGGATTTATCTATATCCGACGTAACACTGGAGAACTTCTCCCGGGTAACCTCGGAGTCATCAAGGGCCTTGAAAGCCTTGATCGATTTCCTGACAAAGGAAAGATGGGACTTGTTTATTATGCGGTGGCGCTCGTTCTGGCGCAACCGTTTCCACGCTGACCTGTGATTCGGCATGAATGCTTCACCTCCAACAATGCGATAACATAATAGAAGATCGGACATATGTCAAGCCCACACATGGATAAATTGAAACGATCGATTCGAAGGGTCCCCGGCTCCCCGGGCGTCTATCTCATGAAAAACAGGAGAGGGCGCGTGATCTATATCGGGAAGGCGAAGAAACTCTCACACAGGGTGAGAAGCTACTTCCAGAAAAAGGAAACGCTGGACACCAAAACACGGGCCCTTGTCGGATCGATCGATTCGATCGACTACATAGCTACGAGAAACGAACTGGAAGCCCTGATACTGGAGTGCAACCTTATCAAAGAGCACCGGCCGAAGTATAATATCAAGCTGAAGGACGACAAGAGATATCCCTACATCAAGCTTACCGTTCATGAAAAGTTCCCGCGACTGCTCGTTACCAGAAATGCAGAACATGACGGATCCGAGTATTTCGGACCATACTCCGATGTCAAGGCGGTGCGCCGGACCCTCAGGTTCCTGAGAACACTCTTTCCGCTCCGGAAGTGCAAGGGAAGACTCTCTTCCGGCAGAAACAGGGAATGCCTCAATTTTCATATCAAGCAATGCCTCGGTCCCTGTCAGGGGCATATCGGGGAAGGTGAGTACTGGGAAATGGTCAGGAATGCTCGACTCTTTC
>DAOVFR010000209.1 GCA_030672805.1 Candidatus Krumholzibacteriota bacterium | reverse complement strand
ACCGGTGCTCGCGATCTCGTAGGTGAAGCTGATAGCGCCTGCGCACGGATCACCGTTGCAGATCGAGAACGGGATAAACGCGGCGGTCTGACCCTGCTCAACATAGTAGATGCTGTCCTGAAGGATGTAGAGAGCAGGCGGACTTTCGACAACGTGCAGGATCACCGTGTCGGACGAGTAGTACGGATTGCCGCCGTACCAGTTCGGATCCTCACAGTCTCCGCAGCCCGGGTCACAGATCACTTCCGTGTTGCAGTATGCCATCGTCGCGATGATCGTGTCGTAATCGCAGATCTCAACCTCGCACGGAACCGTGATGGATATATCCTGCCACCAGAGGTAGCCGGGATCCACAATGTGACATCCACCGAGTGCGGGATCGCCTGCAATCAGCCAGCCGCTCGAGCTCGTGACGGAAACACAGAACGTGTCGGTGAAAACGCAGGTGGGGTCGCCGGAAACGAACCCGAAGTTACAGGGACCCACCGTGTAGGTCAAGGTCCCACCGGCGATCACGTCATGCGTATCCTCGCCGAAATCGACGTAGAACGCGGGGTCGCCTTCCTTGGAACAACTCGATGGACCGCCGCACGGTATACCGATCCTCGCGCGGATACCGACATTCGCCATATTGTATCCGCCCGCATCGAGAGCGGTCCATGTGCTCCCGTCGTTACTGATGTAGCTCTTGTTCGTCTGTAACGGCGGCTGATCGTCGGCGGGAACGGGGTAATTGTACGGTGTCGTGTTGAACTCGATCGCGATGTAGATATTGTCCCCGGCGCTCACGGTGAGCAGCGGATCGATCGGCTCACTGTAATAACCTGCCTCCGGCACGGTCCCGTTGATCGGGCCGACGAGCAGATTGGTAAGGTTCCCGCCCGAGAAATCGTCGTATACGTAGATCGAGTACGTCGTCGGACCGCCCGTGGCCCAGAAATCGACCGCGAGCAGATACTCTCCGCTCGATGCGGGTGTGAACTCGGCCATCCCCCAGTCGACCCCGTCGCCAAAACCGATCGAGGTCCACCAGCCGGTATCATCCCAGTGGTATATCGTCTCGGTTGCGCAGGGATCCTTGTACCCGGTGATGACGTTCGCGCTGCCGCCGATCTGCGCATGTCCGTACTGGATGTAGAAGAACCCGTTATCTCCCCACGAGGTGCCCCAGGAGTTCTTGACGATCCAGCCCCCGTTCCCGCTGCACATGCTGTCGTCCCATCCGACGATCAGAACGGCGTGGTTGGGATCCTCGGTGCCCGTGTAGGTCAGGCAGTAGCTGCCGTCGTACGTACTGAACCCGGGGAAACTGGCGTACATCGATGTGTAGACCGGACCGTGGTTCATGACGGCAAGCTTGATGGCGGTCACATCGTCCGGGATCAGCCTCCACTCGATCATCTGCTTGAGGAACGTGCAAGTGGGGTTGATGCACGTCGGTGTCGGGCAACCGCCCGGGTACGGATCGCATGTCTCTTCGACCGATCCGAGAAGCGAGAGGTAGTTGGCCGAGATGTACGAATTCCCGCCGCAGGAACAGGGGTTCCCCGAACTGAACGGGTTATCGGAGCACGCAACCATGTTGAGCTCGGAGTAATCCGGCTCGTAGCTCTCGTTAATGAGAACCTTCGACTCCAGATCCCCGATCGCGGCGAACGCCCAGCACGTCCCCCACGGGTTCTGGTTCTTGACCGACGAGACGTCTCCGCTCGTTCTCCAATCCCACGAGGCCGGCTGGGCCGGAGCCATGAGCCTGGGCATCAGCAATTCCAGGTGGCTCATGTCGAGGGGTCGCGGAATGTACCCGAAGGTCTCATCAGGCTCGATATAGACCCTCTTCGGCGCCTCCTTCGGCATCTGCGTATAGGCAGCGCCGGTAAAGGCAGTAACCAGCACAGCGGTTACCAAAAAAAGGAGCGGCATTTTGATGAACTTCATACTTCATTCTCCCTTGAGCTTTGAACGATCGTGAATTCCTTGCTCGCGTGCACGTTTATAGCAATTCAACACCGAGACTTCCTTGCACCTCCTTTCCATGCCCGGCAGTCGTAATGAATTCCGTTATTGAAACCTCATACATGAAGCCGATTCGAACAGTCAGCTTCATAAATCCACATTTAACGCAGAATATTATACCATATATCTGAAAAGTTTTCAACCAGTTATCGAAGATCGAACATGATACTCCAACCTGACCGCCTGTTCCGATTTTTATTGCGGGATACGCTTTCCTGCATGTATACATGTATAGTATCCATTTCCGCCATACGCGACCGGTGCCACTGCTGCATGCCTTCCGTCGGGGGAACTATCCGCCGCGGGCGGCATTCACACGAAAGGGAAGATCTCGTGTCTGAAATCAGATATCGCGCCGGCAAGTGTATCGCGTTCCTGTTTCTGCTTGCGGCGGTCTCGCTGTGCCCGGACGATTCGGCCTCGCAGGGGCATCCGAGCGCCAGGATCTACTCGCTGGGCGGAGATGCCGTCTCGGGTATCATCGACGACTACCTCACGGACCTGTACCTGAACCCTGCGTTCGCCGCGCTCTCGGACAGGACGACGATCAATATCGGGTACCGTCCCCATCCGGGTATTACCCCCTCCATCCCCTATCTGACCATGGATTCGCACTACAACTGGATATACGATTACCATTTTTACACCTTCACGGAAAGAGGAACGCACGAGATCGTTCTGCACGGGCTGAAACTCTCCAGGTGGAGATTCGCGCTGTCCTCGGAATGGACCGCCTGGGGGGACGACAGTACAGAGTTGGAAGTGAACCAGTGGGACAACCCGCCGCATAATTTTTCGGAGACCTACGATCAAAATTACAACAAGGACGAGGACGACTACTGGCGCTTTGATTTATCCGCAGCCCGCCCCGTTGGAACGGATCGAATCGCCGGCATCAGGCTCGGAGGATACCACGCCTTCAACATCGACCTGCATAGAGACAAATATGACGACTACGATTACGATTTCTTCGAGTTCCCTTTCGGTGTTTACCTCGACCGGCTGGTCACACATAACAGGAATACCGAGTTGATAACCCGCCAGTTATCAACGTTCGTGCAGTTCGGACTGCTGACGAACACCGGGTCGAAAAATCCGAACTGGATCACGGCCGGCATATCGAGGCGTGACATCGACATGCGCGCGTACTCCCTCCGTCAGGACATCCACAAGTATTACAACGTCGACGGCTACATCGAATCATACTCGTACAAAACGAGGGAATGGCGTGACAGAAGGGAGTGCCCACTCTGGAAGTACGACATCACCGGCAGGTGCACCCTCCCGAAAGGTATCAGGTTGTTTCTGGGTGGATCTTTCGAGACCTGCACGTATGATTCCGACTGGGTAGACCATTTCCAGTTACTCGAGTGGGATACCTTCAACGAAGATGACAACCTGATTCGCAGTGAATACTCCGATGAGGGGCGATACCGCGCGTTTTCCCTCGTGACGAAGATCGGAAAACAGGTGGATGTACGGGACGATCTCGACGTTGTCGCGGGATTTTACGGCTTTTTCAGGAGATCATGGATCGAAGAAGACGCATTCCTTCGTTACACGATCACGGCCGAGGAAGGCTCGAGCCACATGGCGCTGGCCCACATTTCACCCTTCGGCGTCGAAAACGAATACACCGATCTTTACATATTTTTTCCCTTCGCCCTCGAATACAGGATCACGGACTATTTCTCGTGCTTCACCGGTCTTCAGCTCAGGTTCCAGTGGAAACGTGAAGTCGAGAAGATCGACGTCCCCGGGTTCGCCTGGTATTATGAACATGCGGATCTTATTGTTGGAGACGGAGGAGAGGGCCGGATACCGCGAGGTGTCGATGAAACCGCCTGGGAAACCGTCCGGAGGGCAACCATGGGCATATCCCTGCACTACGGCAACCGGTTGTTCGCAGATCTCTATTTCGGTTCGGACCTGACCCCCGATAGCATCACCAGCATGATCATAGACGCCAGGTACACGTTCTAGTTCCGGGCCGGCTACCGTACGGGCCGTTCAAGCTCGTGGCGGATGAACAGTTCCTCGCCGGGAGATTTCATGTCGAAAAAGACACGGTACAGGGCATAGGCCGCGACATCCTCCAGCGCGGCACGGGACATGATCGTCTGGATGATTCCCATTCGTGCGGGAAGGTGAACAAGCGCCACGCGCCGCCGGTCCCCGATACCGGCCAGATCGCAGGCAACCTTCAAGGCATGCTCGAAATAACCGACAGTATCGATCAACCCGTTCGCCTCGGCCTGACTGCCGGTCCAGACCCTGCCGCGCGCGAGGGAATCGACACGGCCCGTCGTCATGCCCCTGAACCGCGCGATCTCTGCAATCCAGTTCCGGTAGAATGCCCAGTGTTCCTCCTCCACTGTCTTCCACTCCGGGGGTGTGAAATCCCGGTAATCGGAGTACAGCAGCGACTTCTCGCCGGTACCGATCTCGTCCTTGGTCAGGCCGAGCTTGTTAT
>DAOVFR010000231.1 GCA_030672805.1 Candidatus Krumholzibacteriota bacterium | reverse complement strand
ATACTGTTAGAATGGAGGATCCACGCTATGATCGCATATCCCGTCATCGCAACGATTAGTCCGAACGTGCTTCTCCTCGGGCCGCTGGGGTGGTCGGAACTGATGATCATCCTGTTCCTCGTGCTTATCTTTTTCGGTCCGCGCAGACTTCCCGAAGTCGCCGAGGCGATCGGCAAATCACTCCAGAAGTTCAAAAAGGCGTCACGGGAGATCAAGCAGGAGATCGATTCCCAGCTTCCCGATGCCGAGGAAGATACGGAGAAGAAAGGCTAGTTGATCGTAAGTTCCCTGAGGTCCACCACCTCTGCCCTCTTCCTTACCGCATCGTACCAGCCTGCAAGGAGTACATTAGCCAGTTCTTTGGACATCTGGTTGACGATGGTCTGCCGGTATTCCGGGAATCGGGTCATGTCGGGCTCGACACGTTCCATTACCCGTATCAGGTAATACTCGTTCTGCCCCTTGATCGGAGGGCTCAGTTCCCCCTTCAAGAGCAGGTGGCACGCCCTGGAGAACGCTGTGTTCACGCCGATACCCGGCACCGACTCCGCTTCCCTGAAGAGGGGTGTTTCCTGTAACTGGAACCCGTTCGCGAGAGCAGCGGTCTCGAGGCTGCCGCTGGTGAGTGCCTGACGTCGGATCGACCCGGTCGTCTCGAGGGTGGTTTCTTCGGCCCGTTTCCTCGCGAGCCTGTCGACGAGTACGTTCCGGATCTTATCGAGCGGTTTGACCCGTTCGGGAATGGCCTCGAGAATCTTCGCGAAGTAGAGGAACGATTCGAATTCGATCACGTCACTGACCTTGCCGACCGCGTGATTGAATGAAAAGTCGATGAGATCCGGAACGTATCCGAATTCCGGAATGAACGTTCCTTTCGAAAAGGCCAGAGGTTCCTTTACGGTCAGGTTCATTGTCTCGATGGCCTGTTCGAAGCCGTCGGTTTTTATCGCGTTCCTGACGTCGGCGAGATAAGCTTTCAGCGAATCGATCGTATCGTATCCGGGTTTTACCTTTATAAGGATATGGCGTGCGCGTATCTTCTCTTCGCCGTCCTCGGTTTTTCTTTCCTCGACCTTTATCAGGTGATAACCGTACTCGCTGCGCACCGGCCCGCTGATTTCACCTTTCTTCAGGGAAAAGGCCGCCTCCTCGAACAGGGAAACCATCTGACCCCTGCCGAAAAAGCCGAGATCTCCGCCGTTTACAGCCGACATGTAATCCTCGCTGCTGTTCTTTGCCTCCTCTGCGAAATCGCCGCCCGCCAGGATGTCTTCCCTGATATTCTCCAGGGTTTCCCTGATTTCGAGCTCGTCGGCCTTGGTCGGCTCTTTCTTGATCTCGATGACCGCGACGCGCCGCCGTTCGAACTCTATATACTCTTCCTTCACCTCGTCGTAGAGAACCTCGATTTCCTGATCCGTGGGCACCCAGGTAGTGTCGATACCGGACATGGGGATCAATACGTATTCGGCCCTGACCTGCATCGAGTCCTTGCCGTACTGTTCGATGATCTCGCGTTCGGGAATGCAAACTTGAGCAGCGAGGAGAGACTTGAGCTTTATTTCCGGGATCAGGGCACGAGCCCATTGCTCTACCTGGGTCCAGTCCGCGCCGGGATCGGCCATGGCAGCGAGGTATGCCTGGTAGTCGAACTGGCCGTCTTCCGTTTTGAAGGTCTGCTGCAGTTGGGGGTGTGGATTCCTCCGGATGAACCGCACGAGTTCGTCGTCAGTGACCGTGATATTGGCTTTGACGATCTCCCTCTTCGTGAGGATCTGGGATATCACCATCTCCCAGGCCTGCTCGTTGAGGAAACGCCGTTCGGTTTCCGAGATAACGTAGTTCTCGCCTTTCTGGGAGGCGTAACGGTTGAAGATCTCGTTTCTCGCGTTGATATATGTGCGCCAGTGGATAGGTACACCTTCAACGCTGCCGGCTATCTCGGTTTTGCCCTGCTGTCCGGTTTTTCCCGTATCAAGGTTCATGCCCCAGAAGGCGAAGATTGTGACTAAGAATGCGACGACAACGATCCACAGGATCGTCTTTGTGTTCTCTCTCAACTGTCTCAGCATACCTGTTTTTCCTTTTCGAAACGGTCATTCAGCACGTCATATTATCGGAATGAAACATCCAATAAGTTAGCATATAACTTGACGATGTGCAAACATTTTAACAATCGTTGACATGGGTTCTTACCGGGTGATACGTTCCTCGGGACATGATGAGACGGGCGATTGCAATACTGGTTCTTCTCGCCGCCGCCGCGTCATATGCGGCGGCCGAAGTGTACCTCTGGCCGCTCCACGGCGAGAGGCGTCTGAGCTCGAGTTTCGGCGAATTCCGGGAGGGTCACTACCATGCGGGGATAGATCTCAGGACCTTCGGGCGCACCGGACTGCCCACTATTGCCATTGCCGAAGGCTCGATCGTCCGGGTCAAGATTGCCCCGTCAGGTTACGGCAAGGCGGTGTATCTCATGCTGGAGGACGGTGTCACGGCCGTCTACGCGCATCTCGGCGGGTTCGACGGGAGGATCGATTCTCTTGCTTACCACAGAAGGCTTGATACCGGCTCCTCGTGGTGTGATCTCCACCTGCCCGCCGGCAGGTACAGGTACGGTGTCGGAGATACACTTGCATTCACCGGCATATCGGGCACCTCGGCTCCCCACCTCCACTTCGAGCTGAGGGACGACCGGGAGCGGCCATTCAATCCCCTCGAATCGCTCTACAGCCTTCCCGATGATGTTCCCCCGGTCATTTCCGGTCTCGAGGTGGTGCCGCTCCGGATCGGAAGCACCGCCGGCGGCTCGCCGGTTTCCGTTACCGCCCTGTTCCGGGCGTCGGGACGGCAGGGTTACGTGCTCGAGGATACGCTCCGGTTGGACGGGCGTTTCGGTTTCGGCGTATCGGTCTGGGACGAACAGGGATTCGGACTGTACCGGATGGCTCCCATGTCCGTGGAGATCTTCATCGACGGACTATCCCTCTACCGCAGTGTGAACACCTCGTTCTCGTACTCGCAGACTAACGAGATCAGGCTGGAGTATGACATCCTCGGTTCGGCGTTCACCGACCGGTTCCTGCTCCTCTTCAGAAAGGCTGGCTGTTCGCGCTCGGACCGTGGCGGTCACGGGGTTGTTCACTGCGAGCCCGATCTTCCGGAAGGGATGTATCTCGAGAGAGGAATTCACCGGGGGGAGATCGTGGCGAGGGACGCGTCGGGGAACGAGTCGCGTGCCTTTTTTACCTTTGTTATGAACCGTAGTCCGGTGATCAGAATAGCGAAGAGGCTTGCCGCCGCAGCGGAGGCCGTCGTGGCCGCGGAGGATCCGGAAGGCGGAATTGTCGTGCACGAACTGTACGAATCCCTCGATGGGGGTTCAAGCTGGTCAAGGATCGATCTTGCGCCATTCGGCAGTCACTTCAGAGGTGCGGTTTCGGATAAAAGAGATGCGGTGTACCGGTACGTTGCCAGGGACAGTCTCGGAGGGGAATCGGCGAGCTGTTTCGCCGCTCCCGTTCCCCTGCAGAGGGAGGGCAGGGTGTTTGCCGAGACAGTGCCGGAGGTCCTGCCCGACGGCCTGCTTATCACCGTGAGAACCGACAGGGCGCTTGCGGCCCTTCCCGATATACGCCTGGCCGGCGGAACACACGCCGTTCCGGAGGTCCTCGCCATGACGGGGCCTGGCAGATTCACGGCGATCTTTACACCATCCCAGCTCGGGGACGGGGTGAACCTCGTTCAAATATCCGGCATGGACCACCGTGGTTACCCGCTCAGGTCGGTCTCTGCGTTCAGGATCGTCATGCTGGAGGGAGGGAAGGTGGCCGAGATAGAGCTCCCCGGCGGGATCCGGGCCCGGCTCCGGCTCCGTACCCACGCGGGACCCGCCGTATGCCTCGTGCGCGAGGTTGCTCTTCAGGAACCGCCGCCACGGGGGCTCAGGGCAGTCTCGCGGCCTTTCCGGATCGATTACGGGTGGCAGCA
>DAOVFR010000152.1 GCA_030672805.1 Candidatus Krumholzibacteriota bacterium | reverse complement strand
GGCGGGTCGGCCCGGACAGGCTGTGCGGGGCCAGTGGGGCAATGGCGCACGGGTACCGGGAGGCGGTCATCGTGGACGCCGGCACCGCCGTGACGGTAGACGTCCTCGCGGGAGGCGCGTTCCAGGGCGGAGCGATCTTTCCCGGCCTCGATATCCTGATACGTTCACTTCACGAGAATACAGCGGTTCTGCCGGAGCTCTTCCGGTCCGGAACCGCACCGGACCCGCCGGGCCGGAACACGGAAGAAGCAATACTGGCCGGGACATTCTGGGGCATGGTCGGAGCGGTGAACGAGCTTGTCGAAAGATCGAGATCGTCACTGACCGGGGATGCAGCGGTGCTGGTCACCGGTGGAAACGGCCGTATGCTGTCGAACCACCTTCACTGTGAAACCTCACTGCTGCCCGACCTGGTTTTTAAGGGGCTCTACCATCTCTACATGTTGAACAATCCCGCGTCCTGAATATAGATAATGTGTAAATATCGCTGAAAATCTACAAAATATTAAGAAAAAACGAGAGAAATAGGAATAATCATCGAAGGATTGCGTGATACAAGCTGAAATACGGTAATATACATTTTGCTTTTTTCTCCTGCTGGAAATATATTCTCTTAACACAGTATGGCAGTCAGCCTATGAGAGTGCTAATTCCTTGAAACCAAAGCAGAAAGGGGGCCACCGATGAAGATCACACCTCTCGCTGACAGGGTTATGATCCAGCCCATCGATCCACAGGAGGTAAAGAAAGGCGGGATCATCATTCCCGATACGGCCAAGGAGAAGCCTCAGGAAGGCAAGATCATCGCCGTCGGCAAGGGACGGCTCAACGAGCAGACCGGCAAGTGCATCCCTCTCGAGGTGAAGAAGGGTGATCGTGTTCTGTACGGCAAGTACTCCGGCACTGAAATCACAGTAGACGGTACGGAGTACCTGATTCTGAGGGAAAGCGATATCCTCGCTGTCGTATAGCAAGTTTACCGTGGAAGGAGTGAGTAATAATGGCCAAGCAGATCAAGTTCAATATCGATGCCCGAGATCGCCTGAAGGCGGGAGTCGACGTGCTCGCCAATGCGGTCAAGGTGACGCTCGGTCCCCGCGGCCGTAACGTCATCCTCGATAAAAAATTCGGTTCACCGACCATCACGAACGACGGCGTGACAATCGCCAAGGAGATCGAGCTCAAGGACCCCTGGGAGAACATGGGAGCCCAGATGGTCAAGGAGGTCGCCACGAAGACACAGGACGTGGCCGGTGACGGCACCACGACCGCCACGATCCTTGCCCAGTCCATTATCAGTGAGGGGCTGAAGAACGTGACGGCCGGGGCCAACCCGATGTTCATCAAGAAGGGCGTCCACAAGGCCGTCGAAGCGGCGGTCGGGTACATCAAGAAGCGCTCAAGGCCTGTCCGCAAGCGCGAGGAGATCGCTTCCGTCGCCACGATCTCGGCGAACAACGATCCCGAGATCGGCGATCTGATCGCCGATTCGATGGAGAAGGTCGGCAAGGACGGTGTGATCACCGTCGAGGAAGCGAAGAGCATGGACACCTCTCTCGACGTTGTCGAGGGAATGCAGTTCGACCGCGGGTACCTCAGCCCTTACTTCGTTACCGACGCCGAGCGGATGGAGACAGTCCTCGAGGATGCATACATGCTCATCCACGACAAGAAGATCAGTGCGATGAAGGATATCCTGCCGATTCTCGAGAAGGTTGCCCAGCTCAACAAGCCGATGCTCATTATCTCCGAGGACATCGAGGGCGAGGCGCTCGCGACGCTCGTCGTCAACAAGCTGCGCGGCACACTCCAGGTAGCCGCGGTGAAGGCGCCCGGTTTCGGTGACCGCAGGAAAGCGATGCTCGAGGATATCGCGATTCTGACCGGCGGCCGCGTGATCTCGGAAGATGCCGGCTTCAAGCTCGAAAATGCCACGGTGACCGATCTCGGCCGCGCCAGGACAGTCAGGATCGATAAGGAAAATACAACGATCATAGAGGGCGCCGGCAAGGTTCAGAAGGTGAAGGAGCGGATCAACCAGATCAAGGTGCAGATCGAGGATACCACATCGGACTACGACAAAGAGAAGCTCCAGGAACGTCTCGCCAAGCTCGCCGGCGGTGTTGCGGTGATCAAGGTAGGCGCCGCCACCGAGATCGAGATGAAGGAAAAGAAGGCGCGCGTCGAGGACGCTCTTGCCGCGACGAGGGCAGCGGTCGAGGAAGGGATCGTTCCCGGCGGTGGAATCACGCTGCTTCACGCCGCCACGGCCATCGCGAAGCTCGACCTCGAGGGTGAGGAGAAGATTGGCGCCGTTATCGTTATGAAGTCGCTCGAAGAGCCCTCCAAGATGATAGCCTCCAACGCCGGCAAGGAAGGCTCGGTGGTGGTCGAACGGCTGAAGAAGGAGAAACCCGATATCGGGTACAACGCCTCAACCGACGAGTACGAGAACATGGTAGAGGCCGGTATCGTCGATCCGACCAAGGTCGCCCGCTCGGCCCTGCAGAACGCCGCCAGCATCGCGGCGCTGCTGATAACCACCGAGGCAATCGTGACGGATATCCCCGAGAAGGATAAGGGTCCCGAAATGCCTCCGGGCGGTATGGGAGGAATGGGCGGAGGGATGTACTGATCGCTCCCGCCTGATAAGCGTGCAAAAGGCGCCCCTGGATGTTTTCCGGGGCGCCTTTCTTATTACAAACGGGCCGTGGTGCCGACGAGGCAAAATTCACTTGAATTTCGCGTACTCCATGTTTATTTTATTGCAGGAGATAATTTATTTATGGTTTTTTAATCTCTTATGGACAGAAGATAGTTTGACCGGGACGATTTTCTCCTCGGATAAACCTGGAGGTTTGCATTGAATCGGTGGAAGAATAATATAGCGGGGGTCACTGTTGCATATCTGGCAGTTGTATTCATGTTGTTCTCGGGATGCAGTGAAAGCGAGCCGGAGGAGTCGCCGATCGATAGGTGGATCGAAACGCTGTTGATCATATGCAATCCACTCGCTCCCGCTCCGGATCAGGTTGCCACGCTGACCATTCAGTCGAGGGGTGTCAATCCTCCCGGAGAGCTGCCGGATTTCTCCTGGTCCGTCGATGCCGGGTCACTGTTCGTAGACGACGGGATAACGACCGAATGGCGGGTGCCCGCAGCCACGGGTCTCTATTCCGTGCGGGTCACTGCAAGCGTTGAGGGTAAAACTGATACGATGACCAGGCATGTAATGGTGAGGAATTTCGAACTGGTTGACACCGACCCGGTCGATGTAGATCTCCGGCTCAACATGAAGCCGATGGTCCTGCAGAGCGGCAGCCTTCTCTTCATCGGGGCCAGGTACAGCGAGGCAAGCCGGTATTTCGGCGGTTTCGGTGTATTCGAGAAGTATACCACCGTCACGCAGAAGACCGTGCACCCGGAATTGGGAAACATGTTCGGGGCGACCTTTCACATCGAACCCGAAGGTAACCGGTTCCTTTCTTCCATATACAGCGGCTCGCTCTCGATCAACCAGCCTCAGATGAATATGTTCCATTTCCCGATCCTCGGTTTCGGTGAGAGCGGAGTGATGGTCACGGATGATAGAGATGGCGCTTCCGCGATCAGGAGAAACCAGCATCTTACGCCGTACGGGTATTTCCTGGATGACGGGCTCGGATTGTGGCTCAACAAGTTCGTGTGGCAGCGTCATCTGGCCGGACCTGCGGACGATGGGACGGAGGATCTGCACGATATCGTCTACACAAACGACGTTGTGTCCGAGGAACCGAGTTATCTCGTTCTTACAACTAGCCATGATTCAACTGTCGATTACCAGTACACCCCGCCCGATGTCACCCATCGTTACTACCGGAACAGCATGCCGATGATATCGCCTGACGGGGAAATGCTTGTTTACTTCGTCGATACGACAGATGTCTTCGAACCTTGTCTCATCCCGATTGTAAGCGACGTTCCCGATACGCTTCAGCGGCGTGCCGTCATGGTGAGCGAGAATATGGGTATCTTTGCGGAAGCCGGCCTGTCTGTTTCGGAGAGTACAGTGTTCGAATGGAACCCCGCATATCCCAATATTCTCGGTTTCGTCGACGGTATGGGGAATATCGGCATATTCGACATCACGGCTGAGATGGTTCAGAAGGTCGCGGATGTCAGTGGCGCCACAGAGCTGGTCTGGTCCAATGACGGTTCAATGTGCGCCGTGGTGGAGAAGGATGGGATCTATCTGATCAGCGTCGGCGGGGTAAAGGGTGGGAACGCCGTATTCGAAAAGGAGCTGCAGGGAGATGGCATCTTCGGAATCAATTTCTCGCCCGACGACGATAACCTGACGCTCGCTTTCAGGCTCGTCAGGATGGGCAAGACAACCGTGGAAGCTTTCGCCGCGCTCGTTGTTGTTTATTTGTTCGACGACAGCGAAAGCTGGTGCTATGTGTCCCCGAGGGTTCCTTACGCCGGCTGCTTCGAATACGAGGACATCAACTATTCATGGTTCAGGGTCTGTTTCGAGAGCGACAACACCGGCATCTACGCGCCGTTCCCCGTCGCCGATATGGGCACCAAGGAGATCCTGATATATCATTCCTTCGAATAGGTTCCCGGGAGTGACAGACCGGTTTTCCCTTGATATGCAGTCAGAGAGACTGAAAGAGCTTCCACCGTACCTTTTCGTCGAGATCGACAGGCAGAAAGAGGCGCGTATCCGCTCGGGCCGAAGGGTGCTTGATCTCGGTATCGGCGATCCCGACTTCGGCGCTCCCCCCGAACTGATCCAGTACCTCAACGCCTCGCTCGAATGTCTTCACCATCATCGGTACCCGCCGCAGGGCGGCACAACCGTGCTTGTCGATGCGATCCGTCACTGGGCCGGGGCTGTTCACGGCGTGGCGCTTGAACGCGAGGAAGTGCTCGTGACGATCGGGAGCAAGGAAGCGATCGGGCATCTTCCGCTGGCGGTCGTGAACCCAGGCGAAACGGTTCTTGTCCCCGATCCGGGGTACCCCGTGTACCACTCATCCGCTGTACTCGCAGGAGCCGATAGCGTCAGGCTTCCTCTCGAGGAATCGAATCAATTCTGGCCCGACCTTGATGCTGTCGGACCGTCAACCGCTGATGCGGCCCGTCTTGTCTTCCTGAACTACCCGAACAATCCAACCGCCGCGATGGCCGGGCAGCAGCGGTTTCTCGACGCGATACGGTTCTGCCGGGACCATGACATTATACTAGTCAACGATGCGGCATACGCGGAAATTACATATGACCGGCCCGCTGTCGCGCTCTTTCCGCTCGCGCGGGAAGAAAATGTTCCATATATTGAGCTCTACTCCTTCTCGAAGACATTCTCCATCACCGGATGGAGGGTCGGGTTCGCCATAGGTGCTCGCGGCGTCATCGCGGCTCTCGCCCGGGTGAAGGCGAACATCGATTCGGGAGTGTTCGGCGCCGTGCAGGAGGCTGTCGCGAAGGCGCTCGCAAGTGATTTCGAAACGATCACGCGGCGAATCCTCGCTGTGTACCGTGAGCGCAGGGACATCCTTGCCGGCTGCCTGAAACGCGCGAGTCTCACCTTCGCGGTGCCCGAGGCCACCTTCTATTTCTGGGTGCGGACACCGGGGGACATGGGTTCGATTGAGTTCTGTGCATTTCTGCTCGACAAGCTGGGCATCGTCGCGACGCCCGGGATCGGGTTCGGCGAGCATGGTGAGGGCTACTTCCGCCTGTCGATAACGGTGGAAACCGAAACGGTCCGGGAAGCGGGCCGGCTGATCGAGACGCTGCCCGAAAAGCTGGTCCGAGGGTAAGGAGGTTACAGTGCTTGAAGAGAAGATCGTTCTCAAGGGTCTCACCGTTTTTGGTTACTACGGTGTATCGCATGTCGAGCGGGAGATCGGGCAGAAGCTCGAGATCGATGTCGAGTGCCATCAAGACTTTGCCAAGGCCTGCATGACGGACTCACTTGAGGACACGGTTAACTACGAACGGGTATACGCAAGGGTAATGGAGGTCGTCGAGAAGAACCGGTTCAATCTCCTTGAAACCCTGGCCGATGCGATCTGCAGGGGAGTTCTCGAGAGTTTTCCCATCAGGAGCGTAAAGACAACGATTCGCAAGCTGACGCTTCCATTTCCCAACAATCTATCTCATGTCGAAGTCGTCGTCGAACGAAAAGCCCGTTGACCGCGGCGTCCTGGCCGTGCTTTCACTCGGTTCCAACCTGGGGAGCCGGGAGGACGCGCTGCTGGGGGCGGTCGACAACCTTCGAAGGGAGCCGCACGTCTCGGTCGAGAGTCTCAGTTCACTGTACGAGACCGAACCGCTCGGTGAAG
>DAOVFR010000055.1 GCA_030672805.1 Candidatus Krumholzibacteriota bacterium | reverse complement strand
GATGTGAGGGGTGAAGCAGCCGAACGGGCGAAGGCTCTCATGACGGAGGCGCGGACCGGTGCGGAGTCGGAAATCGCCGCGATTCGATCCGGGAACGCGAAAGACCTGGCGGCCCTCTCCGTAGTCGCAAGGAAAAACCGGGAGAGGGCGCTTGAAATCATCATGAAAATGTTTCATGAGGGGTTCTAAAGGTGGAGCGAAGGGACGCCGCTTTATAAAAGGAGTGCGGCATGGCCGTTGGCCGTATGCTGAAGATTCAACTTCTCGGGCATAATTCGATCCGCGAAGAGCTGAAGCGGTTTCTCCGTGAGGCAGGCGCCATTGAGGTCACGGACGTTTCGATTGAACATGAAAGAAATCAGTCCGGCGAGGCGACGGTCCGTGAACTCGACGAGCTTCTAGAGAAGGCCGGCTCGGCAGCCGCTTTCCTTTCCGGTTATGCCGGGAAACGATCTTTCTTCGATCGGGTGGCGTCGGGACCGATGCGGACCACGTTCGAGGAGGGCGAACGGCTTCTCAGGGAGTTCCCGGTCGACGATATCTGGCAGTGTTGCTCCGATCTGCAGAACACGATCAGAAACAGCATGGACGAGCTTGCAAGAAGCAGGGAGCTGGTCCATTCCCTCGAACCGTGGAGGCAGGTGATCACCCCGCTCGAATCGCTGACGACGCGGCAGTACGAGGTCCAGTTCTGGACGCTCCCCGCGGTGGAATTGCCGGAGAATCTCGTTGAAATCGAGGACAGGTTCCCACTCGTGCACTTCGAGGAGTGTTCGGCGGAGGGCGGCAGGTCGTACACAATGGTGATCGTAGGGAAATCGGAGGCCGATCGGGTCTCCGAGACGTTCAAGGAATACGCGGGCTTTCGAAGCTCGTTCGACGGGCTCGAGGGAACGCCCGCCGAAGTCATCGAAGCCGAGACGAAGCACTGGGACGACCTCGAACGGGCGATCAGGGATGCCGAACAAAAGGCCCGTGAGACGGCCGCCGAACGGGACAAGCTGCTGCTCCTCTCGGACCATATCAGGGAGAAGATCGGGCTTACCGGGATAGAACGGCAGTTCTGCTTCACCGACAGCGCTTTCGTGCTCGAGGGATGGATCATCGCACCCGCACGGCCGGGACTGGAACGGGCGCTCTCATCACGGTTCCGGGAGATCGAGGTTTCGTTCAGACAGCCCCGCGATGACGAGGAGCCGCCGATTGCGCTGCAAAACAGATCGCTCTCCACGCCGTACGAGTTCGTTACGACCCTGTACGGACGGCCGGTCTACCGTGAGATAGATCCGACGCCGCTTCTCGCTCCGTTCTTCGTGCTTTTCTTTGCAATGTGCCTTACCGATGCCGGGTACGGGTTGACGCTCTCGGCACTGAGCGCGCTCATACTGACCAGGTTCAAACCGTCGGGCGGCGCGGGCAAGCTGATGCGCGTAATGTTCATGGGCGGGATCGCCACGGCGGTCATCGGCGTCATCTCCGGCGGGATATTCGGGATCGACGCGGCATCGCTTCCCCCCTTCATCAAGCGGTTTGTCCTGATCGACCCTCTCGAGGAGCCGATGAAGATGCTGAACATCGCGTTTCTCATGGGGGTGGTCCACATGCTGTTCGGCATGGGGATCAGGATGTTCGCCAACATCAGGGCCGGTCTCGTCGCCGACGCGCTTTTCGATGACCTGTTCTGGATGCTCTTTCTGATATTCCTCGCCCCGCTCGGCTTCTCGGCGATCCTGGGAGGCTACGTTCCCCCCGCTGTCCACTTATGGTCGAAGCGGGCTGTGCTCGTCATCGCGGCTGCGATCTTTCTGACTGCAGGGAGGAAGCAGAAAGGGATCGTGAAAAAGTTCTTCAAGGGATTGATCGGGTTCTACGACGTTGTCGGGTATTTCGGGGACGTGCTCTCGTACGCCCGCCTTCTTGCGCTGGGGCTCGCGACGAGCGCCATCGCGATCGCGGTGAACGGCATCGCCGGCATGGTGAAGGGGCTGCCGTTCTACACGGGGTACATCGTGGCGGTGCTCATCCTCGTGCTGGGCCACGCCTTCAATTTTGCCGTTAACGCGCTGGGCGCGTTCGTGCACTCGGGACGTCTGCAGTATCTCGAGTTCTTCTCCAAGTTCTTTACGGGCGGCGGGCGGGAGTTTAAACCTTTCAGGAGTGAGAGGCAATATTCCGTGGTGAGAGAAGCGGAAGAGAAAAAATAAACCTTAAGGAAGGAGAGATCCATGTTCGGTTTTATGCTCGTCGTGTTCGGTGCCGCCCTGGCGGCCGGGCTCGCCGGTGCGGGATCGGCCCTGGGGACGGGTGTGGTGGGTCAGGCGGCGAACGGGGTTGTCAGTGAGGACCCCGAAAAGTTCGGCCGTCTCCTGGTGCTTCAGGCCCTGCCCGGAACGCAGGGAATCTACGGCCTCGTTGCGCTCTTCATGATTATCAACCGCGCGGCGGGTTGGGGAGTGTCGCTCAGCGAGATTCCCGTCAGGACGGGTCTCGAGGTTCTTGCGGCAGCCCTGCCCGTAGCGATTACGGGTCTTGTCTCTGGTCTCTACCAGGGCAAGGTCTGTGCGGCGGCGTGCAGCCTCGTTGCCAAGCGTCCGGACGAGGTCGGCAAGGGTATGGTGTTTGGCGTGGTCGTCGAGACGTACGCCGTGCTCGGGCTTCTTGGCACGATACTCCTGCTTCAGAAAATCTCGATCGGATAGCCCGGTTGTGTTTTAACACGGATTGGAAGACAGGTCATGGCTATCAAGGATATCTTGGAACGGATCGAACGGGAAACGGAAACCGCCGTCAGTGAGATACTCGACAGGGCAGGGGCGGAGGCGGACAGGGTAAGGAGCGATTATACCGCCCGGGCAGACGGGCTTCGGCGCGAGCTTGAAGAAAGAGGGCGGAAGAAGGCCCTCGAGGAACAGCGGAGGCTCATCGTGAACGAGCAGCTCGAGCTGAGGAAAACGGTGCTCGCGAAGAAGCGGGAGATCCTCGACGAGGTGTACGAGGAGGCAAAGAGAATGGTCGAGTCGCTGTCGGGCGGCGAGCTGCTGGAACAGGTGAAGTTGCTGATACTAAAGAAATCGGTTACGGGCAGGGAGACGATCGTGGTCGCGCAGGGGCGGGAAAGCCTTTTCCCGGACAGTTTCATCGGCGAGCTCAACGCGGCATATCCGGGAGGCGGCGGGTTCACCCTCGGCGGGGAACCGGGTGATTTTTCCTGGGGTGTCGTGCTGAGGGAAGGGCGCATGGTCGTTGACCTGACGCTGGACGTCATCTTCGAGCAGCTCAAGGAGGCAGTCGAGCCCCGGGTTGCCAAGGTGCTCTTTCCGGAGGAGGAATAAGAGGTCGATTCGTGGCGGAGGACTATACATATATCGTGGCGCGCCTTCGGGCCCTGGAGGCCGCCATGCCCGAGAGGGCATGGTTCCAGCGCCTTGTGCGGGCACCGCTCGGCGGGATGCTCGGCGCACTGAGGGAATATTACAAAGGGTTCGAGGCAGTCGAGGTTATCGCCGGATTCGAGGCCGGTATCGAATCCAGCAAGGTCTCGGCGATCGACCTTGTAACGTCGCTTATCTTGGACCCGGCGGTCAGCAGGTTCATCAGGGCCGGCCATGACTTCGACAATATCCTCCACATGTGGAAGGCCTGGAAGCTCGGATCGTCGTTCACGTTGAACAGGTATGGAAGCGTCGATCCGGAGGTCGTCGAGAATGCGGTCGCCGGCGGCGATCCTGGGCTGCTTCCGGATCACCTCAAGGAATTTTTGATTCGTCTCGAGGAGAGATCCGACCCCGATGCACTCGCAATGGCCGAATACACCGGCGAAAGGGAAAAATGGGCGTTCCTGCTCGAGAACGCTCCCGGCGGCGACGCCCGGCGGTTCGTGAGGAACAGGATCGACCTTATCAATATCAAGACGTTCATAAGGCTCGGTACGACGTCATTGAGGAAGACGGGCCTCGAGTACATATGGATCGCCGGCGGTGAGATAGAACCGGGGCGGCTCGCCGCACTCAAGAAAGAACCGGAGGAGGAGTTCTACTCGTTCATCATGACGACCTCATACAGGAAGCTTGTCCAGCGCGGGCTCGGGAAGGAAACCCCGCTGTGGAGAATCGACCCGATGCTGAGGCTGCAGCTTCTCGATATGGCCGGCGAAAGCAGGTACCGGTTCTTTGACATCACCCCCGTGCTGTACTATCTCGAGCTCGTCGACAGGGACGTGCAGGCGCTCCGGTCGGTTATAGTGGGCAGGCTGAATAACCTGCCCGACGAGGCGATGCTCGAGAGGCTGGATGCCCTGATACCTTCATGATGAGAGGGAGCGACACGTGGCGAACAGTATCGCGGTGATCGGGAATTCGGATTCGATAGAGTACTTCCGGATTCTCGGATGCAGGACCTACGAGACGGAAGAAGGCGAGCTTACCGAGGAGCGGTTTCTCGAGGTCGTGGAAGGTAAATTCAGGATCATCCTCGTTACCGAGGAGGTCTTTCACAAATACAAGAAGCTGATCCGGCGAAGGACGCAGCGGATGTTCCCGATCGTGAGCATCATACCCGATATCCATGGAGCCGTATGGAAAGACGGCAAACCGGTGTCTGAGGGAGTCGCGTTCGAGGAGCTGAGAATGGCTGTCGTCAGGGCGGTCGGCCAGGATATTTCCGGTTCCGGCGAATGACACGGTGCGATTGGCGTGAACAACAAGAAGGAGATGTAACGGACATGGGTGCTGGAAGGATCGTAAAGGTTTCGGGCCCCCTCATCGTGGCCGAGGGGATGGGGGAAGCCCGGATGTTCGAGGTTGCCCGCGTCAGTGACAGCAAACTGATCGGGGAGATCATCGAGCTTCATGGAGACCAGGCATACATCCAGGTGTACGAGGATACGTCCGGGCTCGGCCCCGGCGAGATCGTCGAGGGCACCGGCCACAGCCTCAGCATCGACCTCGGCCCCGGGCTCCTGCAGTCGATCTACGACGGGATACAGAGGCCTCTGGACTCGATCTACGACGAGGCGGGTCATTATATAACGAGGGGGATCGACATACCAGGTCTCGATCGGGAGAAGAAATGGGAGTTCACGCCTGACGAGTCGCTCGAGGTAGGTCAGGAGATCGGAGCGGGCGATTTTCTCGGGGAGGTCCGGGAGACCGAGCTGATCGTGCAGAAGATCATGGTCCCGCCCACGATCGGGAAGGGGACGCTGAAGAAGAAACCCGAGAAAGGATCGTATGTGATCGAGGATACGATCGCCGAGATCGAGACGGCCGACGGAGTGGAGAAGGTGCGGATGTACCACCGCTGGCCCGTCCGGACACCCCGTCCCGTCGTCAGAAAGCTTGTTCCGATAAACCCGCTCGTGACCGGCCAGCGCGTGATAGACACCTTCTTCCCGATCAGCCAGGGCGGCACCGCAACCATCCCCGGCCCGTTCGGCGCGGGCAAGACAGTCATCCAGCACCAGCTTGCCAAGTGGTCCGATGCACAGATCATCGTCTATATCGGCTGCGGCGAGCGCGGCAACGAGATGACCGACGTGCTCCAGGAATTCCCCGAGCTGATCGATCCGCTGAGCGGGCGGCCGCTGATGGAGAGGACGGTTCTCATCGCAAACACATCGAATATGCCCGTGGCGGCGCGCGAGGCTTCGGTCTATACCGGCATCACGATAGCGGAGTATTACCGCGACATGGGGTACAACGTCGCCGTACTGGCCGATTCAACCTCACGGTGGGCCGAGGCGATGAGGGAGATGTCCGGGCGGCTCGAGGAGATGCCCGGCGAGGAAGGGTACCCCGCCTATCTCCCGTCCCGGATCGCCGATTTTTACGAGCGCGGCGGAAGAACGGTCTGCCTGGGGAGCGACGAGAGAATAGGCACGCTCAGCGTCGTCGGCGCTGTCTCTCCCCCGGGCGGCGACCTGTCCGACCCCGTGGTCCAGGCGACGCTCAAGGTCGTGAAGGTTTTCTGGAGCCTCGAGGACCAGCTCGCCTTCGAGCGGCACTTCCCGGCCATCGGGTGGCTGCAGAGTTACTCGCTCTACCATGATAACCTGGAGGACTGTTTCCGCAACGATGTGGCGGAGGATTTCGGACGGATCAGGATAGAGGCGATGGAGCTGCTTCAGAAGGAGGCGGAGCTCAAGGAGCTCGTGCGCCTCGTGGGAATAGACGCCTTATCGTCACAGGACCGTCTCGTGCTCGAGACGACGAAGGCGATCAGGGAGGACTTCCTCCACCAGTCTGCCTTCGATCCTGACGACGCGTACACGAGGCTGTTGAAGCAGTACAGGATGTTGAAGGTTATCATCGAACTCCACCACGCCTGCATGAAAGCGATCGAGAGGGATGTGCCGCATCGGAAGCTTACCGACCTCCCCGTCCGGGAAAGGATATCGAAGATGCGATTCGTCAAGGAGGACAGGCTGGAAGAGTTCGACGAGATCATGAAGGATATCGAAACACAGATAACGGAGCGCTCCACGGAGAGTCGCGTCGGAGCCGAGTGATCCCGGCGGCCGGGTCGTGCCGGCAGCGTGCAAATGTGATTTGAACGGACAAGGAAGGTGCCTCCATGGTGACTGAATATTCAACGATCGGTGAGATCGCGGGGCCGCTCATCCTGCTCGACGGCGTCGATCATGCCACGTACGAGGAGCTCGTCGAGGTCGAGCTGCCGGACGGTGAGCTTCGAAGGGGCAAGGTTCTCGAGGTGGACCGCAGCAAGGTTCTCGTGCAGCTTTTCGAGGGGACGAGGGGAGTCGATATCGCAAAAACGAAGGTTCGTTTCCTCGGGCGAGGACTGGAGCTTTCCGTCTCGCCCGATATCCTGGGACGTATCTTCAACGGTCTCGGTATGCCGATCGACGACGGACCAAAGATCATACCCGAGAAGCGGCTCGATATCAACGGAAGTCCGATCAACCCGTACGCGCGGATCTATCCGAAAGAGTTCATCCAGACCGGTATCTCCGCCATCGACGGGCTGAACACTCTCGTGAGGGGGCAGAAGCTGCCGATTTTTTCCGGTTTCGGGCTTCCGCATTCCGAGCTCGCCGCGCAGATCGCCCGGCAGGCGACGGTGCCCGGGGCCGAGTCGGCGTTTGCCATTGTCTTCGCCGCGATGGGCATCACCTTCGAGGAGGCAAACTATTTCATACGCGATTTCCAGGAGACGGGGGCGATGGAGCGGGTGGTGCTCTTCATAAATCTTGCGAACGACCCGACGATCGAGAGGATCGCAACACCGCGGGCGGCGCTCACCGCCGCCGAGTACCTCGCGTTCGAGCGGGGGATGCACGTACTGGTGATCATGACCGATATAACGAACTACTGCGAAGCGCTCCGGGAGGTCTCTGTCGCGCGCAAGGAGATACCGGGCCGCCGCGGATACCCGGGATACCTGTACACCGACCTGGCGACGATGTACGAGCGCGCCGGGCTGCTCAAGGGAGAGAAGAAAGGAGAGGTCCTCGAGGGCTCGATCACCCAGATCCCGGTTCTCTCGATGCCTGACGACGACAAGACTCACCCGATTCCGGATCTCACCGGCTATATCACAGAGGGGCAGATCATTCTCGACAGGGTGCTGCACCGCAAGGGTATATATCCGCCCATCAACGTGCTGCCGAGCCTGTCCCGTCTGAGAGACAAGGGGATCGGCGACGGCAGGACACGGGACGACCATGCCCAGGTGGCCAACCAGCTCTTCTCCTCCTACGCGAGGAGCAAGGAGGTCGAGGAGCTCGCCGTCGTGCTCGGCGAGGCGGCGCTCACCGAGGCCGACCGGTCCTTCATGGCATTCGGCGACTCGTTCGAGAGGCAATTCGTTCAGCAGGCTCTCGACGAGAACAGAACGATCGAGGAAACGCTTGAAATAAGCTGGAAGCTGCTCACGATGATCCCGCGGACCGAGATCAAGCGTATCCGCGACGAGTTTATCGACAGGTACCTTCCCGGGGAAGGGAAAGCCGGTGCCGGTGGGGCTGCCGGTCCGGAAGGAGAAGCAGCCGCGGATCGCGGTGACCGGCGGCCGGGCGCGGGTGCGGGGGAAACCGGCGATAAGAAAACGGAAGGGTAGCTCGTGAAGAGGAAGGTCAGTCCCAACAGGATGATGCTGCTCCGCCTCCGGCGGCGCCTCGAGCTTGCGTTGAGAGGGCACAAGCTTCTCAAGAACAAGCAGGAGAAGCTGATGCAGAACTTCATCTCCCTTGTCAGGGAGACAACGGGCCTCCGCAGCAAGGTCGAGAGTTCCTTCATGGAGATAGCGATGCATTATCTCGAGGGAAGGGCCGCGACCGGCAGGCAGCCTCTCGAGGATGCGCTCGAACTCAGCACGACGGTGGGCAAGCTCGATTACGATATCCGGTACGAGATGAACGTGCAGATCCCGGTGTTAAGTTTCACGATACCCGGGAGGGACCCGGCTTACAAGCTCTCGACGACGTCGCCGGAACTCGACAGGGCATTCGGGAAACTGTTCGATTACTTTCCCCGTCTCCTCGAACTCGTTGAAAAGGAGAACGTTCTCTTCTACCTCTCGGAGGAGCTGGAGAAGACGCGCCGGAGGGTCAATGCGCTCGAATACGTCCTGATACCGGATCTTGAAGAAGTGATCAGGAGCATCGAGAGTAAACTCAGCGAGGATGAAAGGGCGACACAGACACGTCTCATGAAAATCAAGGATATGGTTCAGCAGCGGGAAAAGCGATCCTGACCGGAAAAACGGAACGATTCAATGCGACACTGATTGACAACAGCCGGGTTTAATATTATATTGGCTGTAAGCTTTGGAACAGGCCGGAGATCCCACCTCGAAATTCTCCAGATCTGGAATCGTCGATTCGCCCCATTCACGACCGGGTAGAAAGAGTCCCGTACTGAACAAACATTGCAGGATGACGTTGTAATGATTAATTGCGTGATCAGGTTGCATTCATAATTGATTGACACCTGTTTGCATACTGCTTATATTTACGGTGGAAATGGCGAGTTAGAGCTTAGAGCAATAGAGATCCTACAATCTTATCTCCCGATCCGCTCTCAATTACGGGAGTACAGCTACAGTGGTGATTAGTAGAGCAGGCAAGGAGTGCGTACAATGAAGGTCCGCCTTACTATTCCGTTAATCGTCCTTTTCCTGATTTCTTACCTCGTAATAACGTTCACCGTATCGATGGCTTTTGCGCAGGCGGGAAAGATCACCGGGAAAGTGACGGATGCCAAGACAGGCAAGCCGCTTCCCTATGCGAACGTCGTCATCGTCGGGACGAAGATGGGGGGGATGACTCTCACTGACGGCACGTTCACGATTGTGGGCGTACCCGTCGGCACCTATACGGTCAAGGTGATGATGATGAGTTACAAGGCCAATGAAACACCGGGCGTCAAGGTCGATGCGGGGCAGACGGTCTTTGTTAATTTCACTCTCGAGGAAACGATCGTGGGAAAGACCCAGGAGATTGTTGTCGAGGCCGAGCTGCCGCAGATCGAGGTGACCGAGAGCGACGTTTCGCACCGCGTGTCGGGTGATGAGATACAGGAACTTCCGGTCGATGACGTTGTCGAGGCGCTCGCGCTGAAGAGCGGTATCGTGAAGACAGGTGACGAACTGCACGTGCGGGGCGGGCGCTCGAACGAGGTGCAATTCCAGATAGACGGTGTTCCGGTCGACGATCCTCTCGGTGGTGGAGCGGTGTCGGTGGGACTTCTCGGCACCGATATGAGTGAGGTTATTACCGGCGGAATGGACGCGGAGTACGGTAACGCCCAGTCTGCCGTTATCAATATTAGCACCCGCGAGGGAGGAAAAACCTTCGAGGGCCAGGTCCGTTACATGACGGACGACTTCGGCCGGAAGGACAAGACATATACGAACTACGATCGCTTGAGCATCGGCTTCGGCGGTCCGACATTCCTCAGGAAACTGACCTTCTACGTTTCCGGTGAGGCGACGTTCAGTGACGGGGAGAACTGGTCGATCAGGCCCAAGGAAGAGCACACTTACCTTAACGATTTCATCAAGGCTTCCGACAGGCTGTACCAGAGCTACAATCTCCAGGGTAAGCTTGCCTGGAAGGTGAATCCGAGGCTCAAGATGGTCGGTGAGGTGATCTGCAGCCATTCGGTCAATGACAGGTTCATTAACAACTGGAATATCGAGGGGTACGTACAGAAGATATACCGCTACATGTCACTGCGGCCAAGCCGCGAAAGCATGGCTCCGGAGGCGCGCTCCTTCGGCTCCTACGTGAGTATCTATCACGGGCCATGGATCGAAAAGGATATTCCAAGGGTCTACGCGTATCCCGGTTCTGCCGAGGAACGGCGGAGGTATATCTACCCGATTATGATCTTTGATAAGGTGAGGGACCCGAACAACTCCTCCGCCCCGCCGTACATCATCCGGTACGACAATTTCTTCGCACGGATCGTCGAGAACATCTACGGTGAGGAAACCGAGATCATCTGGCAGGAGCAGGTGAAAAGTCCGGGCGGGCAAGAGGAGCTTTATATAAACAAGATGCTCTTCGAGGGGTTTCAGAACCCCGAAAGCAAGTTTAGCCACTTCAGGGATGACACGAGCTACGTGTACTTCAACTCAGCATCGAAGACGGCGACAACGACATCCGACAGGCTTCTTCTCAAGCTGGCATTGAATCATAACGTAAGCGACGACATGCTTTACACGATCAACTTTAGCCGCACCGTATTCGACAGGTTCACGACGGTTAACGGCAAGAGTCCCGAGGAGTTCGCAACGGCCGGCCTGCCGACCGTGCTTCCGGGCGGATCGTACCGGTTCGGCGGCGTGAGCGATCGGCTCTTCTATACCGATCCCGATTATCCCTACTTCATCACCTGTTACGATTATCCGGACTATCAGGACCAGAGAAGCGTCACGTATACATTCAAGGCGGACCTGACTTCCAGGAAGTGGGAGAACCATGGTTTCAAAACAGGTGTTCAGTTTATATACAACGATCTCAGCGAGGAGCGTCGTCGCTACCCCGGCAGCCTGCGGCGGCTGGAAGATGGATCTTACCTTCAGGGCCTGGGCAACAACATATTCCGTAACTTCAACCCCGAAGCGTCATACTATGTTCAGGACAAATGGCAGTACCAGGGTATGGTCGTGAATGCGGGAATAAGGGTCGATTACTTCTCTCCGGGCAACAATACGGATATCTATATCCGTAGTGCCGAGATCGACCCGAACGTCGAGGAACACAAATTCCAGATCAGTCCCCGTCTCGGGTTCGCGTTCCCGATCACCGACAAGGACAAGTTCCATTTCCACTACGGAAGGTTCACGCAGTGGCCGAGCAGAACATACCTGTTCCAGAC
>DAOVFR010000023.1 GCA_030672805.1 Candidatus Krumholzibacteriota bacterium | reverse complement strand
GAGCGTGGCGGTCTTCGCCGTCAGATTCAGCCGCGGGTCCAAGGTCGTTAAGGAGATGATCGGCGGGATGTTCCGAGGCATCCTGGTCTCGGATCGCTGGTCGGCTTACAACTGGCTTGATCCGACCCGACGACAGCTTTGCTGGGCCCACCTGATGCGAGATTTCTTCAAGATCTCTCAACGCTCCGGGGCGCCGGGGAAGATAGGAACACAGCTTCTCGAACAAGCCCACAAGATGTTTGCCCTGTGGCACAAGGTACGTGACGGGCCACCCAACCAATGCGCCTTTCAAACGGCAATCGAACCGATCCGAGAGGCGATTGAGACGCTTCTCCGCCAGGGCGCAGCGTGCGACCATCCCAAGACGAAACATACCTGCAAGAGGATTTACAAGCGGAAGGTCGCCCTGTGGACGTTCGTGGATAAGCCGGGCGTCGAGCCGACGAACAACACAGCCGAGCGGGCCGTGCGACCGGCGGTCTTATGGCGCAAGCAGAGCTTCGGGACTCAGAGTGAACGCGGCAACGAATTCGTCGAACGCATGCTCACGGTATGCGGAACCTGCAAGCTCCAGGGGCGCAACGTACTGGACTACCTCGTGCAAGCCATCGAGGCAAGCTTGCTAGGACAGGCTGCACCATCTCTGCTCCCCTCAGAAACACTCTCAAAAAAAGTCTCGGCCGCCTGATCAGCATAAGGGGGCTGAACGGTTACAAAAAAGAGAATAATATCATCTGGTTAACATAATATATATTATACGCCATATTGTCCCGCAGCGCTACGGTCCTTCTTCCTCTTCTTTCCTGTTCATCCGGGATATCCCGGATCTATATTCCCTTCTCTATATTCCCTTCCTAGAATATACAGGAACAGCATCCCAGAAACAGCAGCGGGATCAGAAGCAGGAAGCTGAAACCGATCAGGCCGATAAGTGCGTAGCCCAGGATCTTGAAAGGTATGATGATAAGCTTGAGCAGCACCATGCCTACTAATACAAGGATTGCCAGCGGCCAGCACAGCATGAACATGGCACACACGAAGAGAAAGAAACACATGGTCAATCTCCCCCGTCATTGAATGTCCTACATCGATTAATACGTTGTCTCCCCAGTTTTTGTTGCCAGATCAAGTACAAGGTTCACGGGAAGTTTATTCGATAAAAAGGGGAAGGCGACCTTTTTTACCTGGCGTAACGGATGATCGTGGCGCTCTCCCCCACGGCATACACGTTTGTGGCCGAGGTGCCCCAAACTCCATACAGCGTCTGGGACGTGGGGCACGTCATATGTCTCCATGAGCTGCCGTTGAAGCTGAGGATCGTGCCGTATTCCCCGACCGCAAAGATATTGCTCCCGTCGATGCCCCATAAGCCGGCGAGTTCCCGGACGGTGCCGCTCGTAACTTCATTCCATGTCGAACCGTCGTAGACGACGGCCGAACCGACCTTGCCGACGGCGACTATGTTGACAGGGGAGCTTCCCCATATGGAGTTGAGCGCGTATTCCGTGGAGCTCGAGGTTCCGTTCCAGGAAAAACCGTCGTAATGAAGAATAGAATCGGAACCGGCCAGTGCGAAAACGTTGTTTTCATCGCTGCCCCAGACGGCCCGGAGCGTCCGTTCGGTTCCACTTTCCATAAGGTTCCAGACCGCGCCGTTGAAGTTTATGATGATCCCTTCCGTACCGACCGCAAAGACATTGATATCTGAACTGCCCCAGATGCCGTATAGTGTTTGGTATTCACCGATGCCGGTCGTCATGTCTTCCCAGATCGTTCCGTTGTACTTGAGGACTATCCCTCCCGTTCCGGCAGAAAAAACGTTAGAACCGGAACTTCCCCATACTGCATGAAGCGTGTGCTGCTCGCCGAGACCGCTGTCCATGATTTCCCAGAGCGCACCGTTGCCATGTATAATTGTTCCTCCCCCCCCCACCGCGAATATATCCGATCCCGAACTACCCCATATTGCGCGGTATTCGTGGTTGACGGCCATGCCGGCTGTTATCCTGTTCCACTCGAATCCGTTGTAGATAAGGATCACGCCGCCGGCGCCTACGGCAAAGACGTTGTTCGACGATGTTCCCCATACGCCGTGAAGGGAGACTGAAACCCTGCTGTTCATCGGGATCCATGCTGAGCAGTCGTAGTGAAGTATCGTTCCCGCCGTGCCGACGGCGAAGAAATCGTTCTCTCCGTCCGCCCAGACACTGTAGAGGGTGTGGGATGTTCCGCTGTCCTCGAGAGACCATGCTTCTCCGTCGAACCGTATGACGGTTCCCGCCTCACCAACGGCGAAAACGCTACTGTCGGAGTCCTGCCAGATCCCGAACAGTGTCCGGGAGGTCACCCTGCTCTCTGCATTCCACTGGGAGTTCTCGTATTTCAGGACTGTCCCGCCGGTGCCCACGGCGTACGCAATCGTATCTGAGCCGGACCAGACTCCGAGAAGCGTGCGTGAGGTCTTGCTGTTCAGCGGTGTCCAGGTCAGTGTATCGTGCAGGTAGATCGAGCCGCCGGTGCCGACGGCAAAGAACACACTGTCCGTACTGCCCCAGATCTTTTTAAAATTGGTGGGTGTATCCAGGACGAGATCGTTCCAGTCGATACCATTGTACTCCAGTACCGTGCCGTCGTCCCCGACGGCAAAGACTAGGCTGTCGGTGCTCCCGCAGATGCCCATTAAATCCTTGGTTGTGTTGCTTGCCATTTCACTCCACGCGGAGCCGTCGAAATTTAGGATTGTTCCACCTTCTCCAACGATGAAGATATCGTTTTCTCCAGTTCCCCAGACGTCATTGAACGACTCGCCGGTTGTCTGGAGCTTCCAGAAAAAGAGCGGTTCTTCCGCGGGTTTTTCCAGGTTTTCTCCGCACGAGCCGCAGAGGAGGACGGGCAGAACGAGTAAAATTATGGCAGTAACTTGACTGTGTCGTTTACGAGGCATGTCGTTACACTGACTCCCGGACAACGCCCGAACCGCCGTGAACGGCGATCCGGTCAATATGGCAAGTCTGCGCCTTGCGGCACTCCCCTCCCATTCTATCTAGAATGGATCGGGAACATCGAGCCTCTGCTCTATGATAACTTGAATCGTTATACACGGCTGCCAGTTGAAAATCATCGGGTTCAGCAACGTCGGATCGGGGTCGACATCTCCTTCACCGCTTATGACGACGAACTCGAGTTCTGGATTCGAGCCGTCAATGAAACTTTTCAGTGCGCGGTTGAGCAGGGCAACGCCATCGGGATTCAGATCGACCGGTGATACCTTTCCCAGGGCGGCCGGCACGCTTATCGAATCGTAGCTGAGAATGTCGACGGGACCGTCGTCCGGGCCGTCCGTCCGGCGGACGGTTATCCGGCCGGAGATAATCCAGTTCGTTGACTGGCTGAACGAGGTTACCTCGTGCGTTGCACTGACGACGATACCGCGCTTTATTTCCGAGCGGGAAACGCCTTTATCCTCGAGTATATTCTCGATCTCCCCGGCGTAGTCGATGACCGCGGGGGTCGAGTAGATCTCGGACGTATGATGCTCGTGCAGTTTTATGCACGTCTTTTCGGTGATGACGATTTCAAGCACCTTCTCCTCCATGATGCAGCCATTCGCCCCGGCGACGGCACAGAGTATCAGGACGAAACGGCAGTTTCCGAGTATTTTCTTCATGGTAACACGCTCCTCGTGCACAGCCGGTCAGATGCCCAGCGCGAGACCGAACGAGAAACTGTTCTGGCCCGCCAAGCTGAATTCCCCGAATAGCTGTGCATATGTCAGGTTGATATTCAGGCCCAACGTCAGGTGAAGTGATGTTTCTTTCTCGAAATCCAGAAATATCTCGTCCTCCAGAACATCGCTGTCGAATGTGACATCCATTGAAAAGGTGTCGATGGATAGTCCCGCGTAAGGTTCCATTATGACGAATTTCCGACTCGCGTGCACCCCGAACATGAAGGTGTTCGCCGAGATCAGATCATCACCGAGTTTGAACCGCTGCCACATGAATCCTGCGGCGAGGTCGACCGGTAACTGTTTTCCGAAGTACTGCGATATGCTGTGACGGAGACCGAACCCGAACAGGCTCAGATCGCCGATCTCGGTGTCTCCTGTATTGACGGCGAAGTACCGGATCAGTGCTTCGGTACCGTGGACGGCGCCGAAACGCAGCTGCGGGACGGCGATGGCAAACGAGCTCAGGTCCAATCCCCCCGGAAATGCAAAGCTGGTCCCCGCGTCCCCGCCTATGATTTTCGCCTGTCCCTGACCGACGACGGTCGGGGCGTCCACGGTCTGCTCAGGTGTGAAATCTCCCTCCGTCCTGGCCTTGAATGTTCTGTCGCCGTCTCCAAAAATGACCGAGATCACCCTTATCTCGAGCCGGATGCGCGGGCCCATTTTGGGAATCTGGGCGGAATTGAAGAGCCCGGCGTTCATGTCGGCGCCGAAGGCATCGGCGAGCGGCTTCAGGTACCCGGTTGCATTCCGGCCCGTGTATGCGGAAAGCTGGTCCTCTATCTGGGCCGACGCCGGGACGGCCATACTTATGAGGAGCAGCACAGTGAAGTAACCCGTTACAAAGCGATACATTCCCGTCATGCAATTCTCCTTCGTCAGATTATCGTATTCGTTAAAGGATTACCGGAAAATTTTATGGGACATGTCGAATTGAAGTAAAGTAAAATATCCGGAAGGCGGTGCAATAAACGGTCCATTCAACTTTCGTGATGTTTCAGGTGCGGAACCTTGTCGCGGTACTCGTGAAGAAATGGTATATGCCAGTACTCGCCGAAGAGCGCCTTGACAAAACCGAGAACGGAAAGAGTCAATGCTCCCAGTCCCGTGATGAGCTGGAGGAATCCGACCAGGATGAGACCGATGAACCTGAGTTTTCCGATCGTCAGTTCGAGGATGATAGTGAGAATGATTGCGGCGCATTCGGCAACGAGCAGCAGGAATCCCTGGCGTGCATGAAACTTGATGAATGGATCCTTTCCAGCCTTCCACAGGGAGAGAAAACAGAAGAAGGTCAGGTAGCTGACGCTGGCGATCCAGCGTGCCCTGTCGGATGGTTTTTCCCACGTCTCCCCCGCTTCACCGGTATCAGATCCGAGTCGTTTCCTTTCATCGTTCATCTATTAGCGCATCCTGCCGTCCGGTGTGGTTTTCGATCCGTTTCCGGGTAATTATACTATCAGCTAGCTGCGAAGGATTGCAAGCTCGATTTCGATGTCTCGGCGCTCGGTGCCGGTTGTCAGCTCGAGCAGCTTCTCGAGTACCTCGATCGCTTTTCCAGTCTGGTTGTCTAGCTTAAAACTCTCTGCGGCCCGCTTCAGATAGAGCTTTTCGAAGTACGTATTGGTAATGATCGTATTCGCGAGATCGAGGTACACCTGTGCCGCTTCGCCGTAGTTCCGCTCGTTCTCCAGCGCCGCAGCCTTTCCTGCCATGGCCGCGTCACGGAAGAAGGGATATTTGTTCGCGTGTTCGAGATACTGGTCGAATTCCTGTATCGCCTCGACGTTTCTTCCATTGCCCAGCGAACACTTGCCCTTGAAGTAGATTGAATATATCCCTTCCCGGGAACCCCCGTACTGGTTGCTGATCAGTGTGAAACTCTCCTCGGCAGTCTTGAAATCACCCAGGTTGTACGAATACATCGCTTCAGAGAACCGGTCGGTAACGGCGATATTCGCTTCTCTTTTCGAACGGGAGATCCAGCTTACAAGGACGATTGCAATGACAATCACGACCAGTCCGGCGAAGAACTTCGTCTGGTTTTCCCTGATGTATTCCCAGGCGTTTAGTGTTGTCGTGATGAAGGTATCTTCTTTTATATCTTTCTTTTTGATCTTTCTCGATGACAAACCAGCCACCTCCTTTTGTTACTAAATAACACCGTAATATCGCGATTTCAAGTAAATTATGGTTTTTCTGACCGCCGGAGAAAAAAGATTGACATTCTGCCTGTACTCTGCAAGGGTCGAATTGCAGCACCTTCGGAAAAGGAGGCTGGTCGTGATCAGAACTATTCGAATCGGACTGCTGGCGGCAGCGGTCCTGATCACGGTACTCGAGATCACCGGTATCAAGGAGTTCTCCACCTCCCCCTATACGGGAATCCTTCATCACAACCTCGTCATCGAACGCCTGGAAGAACTGAGCCCCAACAGGAATCTGCCTCTGAAACGGCTCGACAGGATCATTGCCGTGGATGGTTATGTGTTAAGGAACCTGAACCATTTCAGGTACTTGACGTATTCCAATACTGACCTGAAGGTACAGGTTTACAGGATCGAGAACGCCGATTCAGTATTTGAGGTCGCGGTGGCCAGCACCCGGCAGCCCGAGGAACGCCTGTACCGGAAGCTGTCACGCATGATCGTCGGTTTCACCTTTATATTTGTCGGAATGATCGTAATACTCAAGCGGCCGGACATTCTTGGTATCCTGTTTACGATCATCTGTACGATCATCGCATTCATCCTGCTCGAGCGGCCCGTGTTCTCGAGTCCGTTCCTGCACATCGCTGGAGAGCTCATCTACGATTTCATGTTCATCTTCTACCCGGCTTTCTTTCTCCATTTCTCCTTCCTGTTTCCAGGCAAGGAGATCATTCGGGGAACGAGACGTTCCAGGGCGATCAATCTCATGTATTATCCCCCTGGCGTTCTGTTTTTTGCAATCTTCATCATGACTCTTCTTAACTATACGATCGGGATTCAACACCGGATTGTTTTCATATTCGAAAACTTTATCATGATCTTCTGGGCTGTCTACATGTTGACATGCCTAGTGGTTTTCATACGGACATATACGACGTCCTCCAGGGTGCAGCGGATACGGTTCAGGCTGGTTTTCTTCGGAGTAATCCTTGGTATTATTCCCATGCTTGTCGTGATGCTGATGCGGCAGTTCCAACCGGCAATTCATGTACCGTACGATCACTCTTCAATCCTGTTCCTCTCATTTATATCGGTTTCCTTTGCGTACGCGATATTGAAACACGGTGTATTCGATCTTGGAATCGTGCTCCGGAAGGGACTCGTTTTCGTTATTCTCACATTTCTGGTTATCGCAGCGTACTATCTCGTCGTGAACGTGCTCGGAGAACGGTACGGACTTTTCAGAAGACTGAACAGGTCGATCGTCACAGGAGCCGCTGTCGTTCTGCTAGTGTTCGCCTTTTCGCCCGCCATTGCAACGACTCAACGCCTTGTCGACAGAGTGTTTTACAAGGATGGAAAGATCTTCAGGGGTCGGTTTCTCGATTTTTCCCGCAAGATACAGTTCGTGCTGGACATCGAGGAACTGTCGAGCTTTCTCACGCGGGAGATGATCGATTTGTTCGATGTGGAACACGTTCACCTTTTCCTGAAGGACAGGAGCGGTACGTATATCCTCAGGAGGAGTTTCCCTGAAGATACGAAGCTGCCCCTGACTTCCTTCTCTCCGGATATCAGTGTGATCAAACTCATCAGGAAGGAACGTTTGCCGCTGATGTTGGAATTCTTCGACAGGCTCTGGATCAAGAACAAACTCGACCGTATCTCACTCGAGCTCATTTCGATCTCTAATGCATCCGTTATCGCCCCCCTGATCGAGCAGGAGGAGCTCTTCGGTTTTATACTGATAGGCCGAAAGAGATCGGGAAAGCCCTATACGCCGGCCGATGCAGAAGTGCTTGAGCTGATGGGAGAACGTGGTGCGGCAGCGCTTAGAAATATCGATCTGTATCATGATTCCTTGGAAAAGAAAAAGCTCGAGGAAGAGATACATCTCGCCAGCGAGATCCAGCAGCGGCTGCTCCCTGGATCTCCACCCACGCTGAAGACAGCGAAGATCCTGGGAGACATACGGACGACATGGGAAGTCGGAGGAGATCTCTACGATTTTGTCGAGCTTGCACCCGGCAAGGTCGGAATGGCTGTCGCGGACGTATCGGGAAAGGGGATTCCCGCCTCGCTGCTCATGACGACGCTCCAGGCATCTTTCAGGTCGGAGGCATCGAACGACAGGTCGCCCGGGGAAGTCCTTAAAGTACTGAACGATGTTCTCTACAAGAGGAGCGCGATCAGTAAATTCGCCACCTTCTTCTATGCGACTTTCGAAGAGGAAACGGAAATTCTCCACTACTCGAATGGAGGTTCTTTCCCACCTTTTGTTCTTCACAGTGACGGCAGCATAGTGAGACTCCGGAGAGGGGGACCGCTTCTGGGTGTCGAGAAGGATGCATTCTTCAATGAAGGACTCGTCAAGCTGAAAACGGACGACCTTGTCATCATATATACGGATGGTTTTATAGATCAGGAAAACGAGGCCCGGGAACCGTACGGTGAAAAGAGATTGATTGATTTTTTCAGAAATAATTCACGCCTGTCCCTTGAATCTATGATTGAAAAGTTATTTGCCACACTGATCGCATTTGGCCAGGATAATTTGAAAGATGATATGACAATTGTTCTGCTCCGGAATAATATAGATTAATCTTTCAAACGTTTTCTATCTCCCGTAATTCATTGTTATTTCTTCAAGTAACCTGCATGACGACTCCTTTTTTCGCTTTGTAGGCACGTTGTATGCTTTAACTAAAGTTAGAACGCAAAAAGCCGATAGATATATTGGCACCGGAAGCAGGTAGTTTACAGAGTTTGGGAGGTGATCAATTTGATACCGATATTTTTTCTGATAGACCTCCTGTGGTGGTTGCGCTGACGGGAAGCTGAGCCCACTTCATTATATTGACGAAATATTCCTGCCGAATGGGAGAATCGGCAGGAATATTTTATAACTATACAGGAATTTTCATAATCTGTAATTTTTGTCAAGCATGCGGAAATATCTAACCTATTTTATTACAGATATACTATAACATATTGATATATATAGAAATAAAAATTGATAATAATTGATTTTTTCTCTTGACAAAAAACGGGACTGGTCTATAATATTGTTAAACGAGGCAAAATGCGAACTGCGCTATCGTGATCCATCAGGTGCTCAAGCCAAATATTGTAAGCGAAGCGATCTTGCTGCTCAGGCCTCTGAGATGCCCAATAGGCACGATACGATGGCGGTCACACTATGTCTCGTTTTTATATAACAAGGAGGAATTGCCCTATGCGAATGATAGATGCGATTCCTCTCTTGTTATGAATGGCGCCCCCGAGACGACTCGAACGTCCGACACCAGGTTTAGGAAACCGGTGCTCTATCCACCTGAGCTACGGGGGCGAATGTGCCGATAGTCTTGAATGTCCAATCTATTATCTTGCGATTGACTTGGCAATCAAAATAAATTCCTAGTAACTGATGAGGCTGAAGATTGCCCTGCCCTTCAACTTTTCCCGTCCCTTCAACGCCCCTAGCTCGATCACGAATGCGATTTCATCAACCGTGCCTCCGCGATTCTCGACGAGCTTGACAGCTGCCGCGGCGGTGCCGCCTGTCGCCAGCAGGTCATCGATCACCAGTACCCGGTCACCAGGCTCAACGGCGTCGGAATGCATTTCCAGCGTGGACCGGCCGTATTCTAGTTCATACGATTCACATACAGTTTTCCAGGGGAGCTTGCCGGGTTTTCTCAGCGGAACGAAGCCCTTGCCAAGCCTGAAAGCGAGGACGGAAGCGAAGATGAACCCCCGTGATTCTATAGATACGATCTTGTCGATGCCGGCATCGTGATAGCGCTTGTACAGAAGATCGCAGATCAGCGAAAAGGCAGCCGGATCGATCAAGGCGGGTGTTATATCGCGAAACAGGATGCCTTTCTTGGGGAAATCGGGTACGTCCCTGATAAACGATTTCAGTTCTTCGTGTGCGTCCATCAATTCTCCCTGGTTTGTTTACCCTTCTGTCCGTCCTCGGGCGGCTCGATAAGACAGCGGAGTTTTCTAAGCGCCCTCATCTCGAGCTGTCTCACACGTTCACGCGAGACGTGGACCACCTTGCCGGTCTCCGCAAGGGTGTGTGGCTCGTTGTCATAGAAGCCGTACCGAATCTTTAAAATGAGCTTATCGCGTTCGGACAGACGTTCCAGCAGCGCGGTGAGTTTTTCGTTATCGATCTGCTGAAGAATGATCTTTTCCGGGTCGGCGCCGGTTCCCATGTCCAGGGAACGAGAAAGCTGGCTGTATGTGTCGAGGCTGTTGGCAATGTCGAGCGCCCTGATATTTCGCACGAGTTCCTCGATCATTCTGTATTTCTTTATAGAGACTTTCAGCTTCTCCGCCCTTTTCTCGAGCGTTAGACCTCCGAGGCTTTCCTCCGTGGCCACGTACCGTGTCATCATCTGAAAAATGTGGATCGGGATCCTGATTGTCCGGGAATGATTCGAGATGGCTCTCACGATCGACTGCTTGATCCACCAGGAGGCGTATGTGCTGAACCTGAATCCCTTCTCCGGATCGAATCTCGAGACAGCCTTTATCACTCCCCGGGTTCCCTCCTCGATCAGGTCGAGGAAAGGGACGCCGTACGATATGTATGATTTAGAGATATTGATGACCAGTTTCAGATTGCAGATTATCAACTTGCGACGCGCCTCAGAATCCCCCCCCCTGGCGCCTCTCGCAAGTTCCACCTCCTCCTTGCGGGAAAGAAGCGGATACTTGCTGACATCCTTGAAGTATCTTTTTTCCAGCTCGTCGAATCTCAGTCCGTCTTTCATGATAGCCTTATTCTTGATAACTTACTTTATATAATAAGTATAACCTAAAGGTATTTCAGGGGATTAACCGCTTCACCTGCATGACGGACCTCGAAATGCAGGTGAAGACCGGTGGCGTTGCCCGTACGTCCAATAATGCCTATCACGTCACCCTTTTTCACTGCCTGGCCTCGTGAGACCTGCAGTACATTCAAGTGGCCGTATACCGTGTGAAATCTCCCGCCGTGATCTATGATGATAGTGTTTCCAAATCCTCTCTGCCGTCCGGCGAATGTTACCGTGCCTCCAGCTGCTGCCAGAACCTCCTCCCCCGGTCCGGCCTTGATATCTATTCCCTTGTGAAACTCTACGGTATTGAAACTGGGATTCTTTCTCTTCCCGAAGGCGCTCGTGATGCGGGAACGGCTGAAATTTCTAACGGGCGGCGAGAGAACGATTGAACCCCATGCCGGCGCCCTGCGTTCCTGTGTCACGGGGCGTTCTTTCTTCGCCGGAGCCCTGCCGTGGCCGTGATACTTCGGGGATGGCGTGCATCCGGCGAGCAGCATCAGCGATACGGAAGCTGCGACTAAAACGAGCCTGGTGTCATGATTAATCACCATGAGAAAGAATGGTCGGGGCGAGAGGATTTGAACCTCCGACCTCCTACTCCCGAAGCAGGCGCGCTAACCGGGCTGCGCTACGCCCCGACTTGCAACCGTTAACATATCATTCGTTGCCATATAACTCAATAAAATTCGAAGATCAGCTTCTCTTGCGCAAAGATAAACTGTTTGCTCCGTAAATGCAAGCTTACGGGCTAGTTGACCGGATGGTCGTAATACCGAGGAACGAGATGACGCCTAGGCACGCCAGTGATACAACGGCGCCGGCAATCAGGATGCCGCCTATGATTGCCGGTATGGCCAGCTTCCGCGGGATCTTGAACAGGTAGGCAGCTACGCAGCCCGTCCAGGCGCCCGTGACCGGCAGCGGGATAGCGACGAAGAGTACAAGCCCGAGCGTCTCGAACCTCTCGATCAGTTTGCCCTTCCGGCGGGTTCTCTTGAAGAGCCACGTGAAGAACCTGTCCCAGGAACTGTATCGTTTCATCAGGATGTTCGACACACGTTCGAGTAAGAACAGTATCGGTATGACGGGAATAAAGTTACCTGCCACGGCAAATAGGTATGCCTCATGCCAGGATAGTCCTCTCCCGAATGCGTATGGTATCGCACCCCTCAGTTCAAAGATCGGCAGCATGGCAATAAACACCGTTGCGAGCCTGGGTGGAGCATCGAGTAGAATACTCACGAGAGGAAAAACCACTACCCGACTCCTTTCCTCATGGGGACGAACGAGCACATGGACAGCTGCCGTTCGACGATCCGTTCACCGACACGACGGAAAAGAACCAGGCGTTCCGCGTCCGATGTTATCGGAGCAATCAGCGTGCCTTTATCGGAAAGTTGTTCAATAAGCTTTGTCGGCCGATTGTTCATCGAGGCCGAGACGACGATACGGTCGAATGGCGAATAGCAGTTCCAACCAGTGGAACCGTCACCTGTCTTGAGCCGTATCTTACCCGTCGGGATCCGCTTCAGAACTTCCTCCGCCTTTTTAGACAGGGATGAAATACGCTCTATCGAGAAGATCTCCCTCGCGAGGTGTGAGAGAATCGCGGTCTGGTAGCCGGAACCCGTCCCGACTTCGAGCACTCGATCCTTATGTGTAACGCCGAGCGCGTGTAGCATGAAGGCGATGATGTATGGCTGGGATATCGTCTGCTTGTACCCGATAGGAAACGAGCAGTCATCATACGCCCTGCTACGTACCGCAACGTCGACGAACTGGTGCCTCGGGACCGAGAGAAAGGCGTTCAGAATGTTCCGGTCATTGATGCCCCGGGACAGAAGCTGCTCGGCAATCATTCTCCTGCGGGCGATCGTGTAGTCTGCTTCGGTTTCCAATCCAGGCTCCATTCTTTCAATTCAAATATCCCTTTGTAATCGGTTATGTCGAGATGCAGCGGCGTTACCGATACGTACCCTGCTGAAACCGCGCTGAAATCGCTGTTTTCTTCCCTGTTCCAGCCCGGATCGCCGCCGCCGATCCAGAAGTAATCTTTTCCGCGCGGGTCCTTTTTCCTGATGATCGATTCCTTGTATATCCGCGAACCAAGCTTCGTGATCCTTATTCCCCTGATCTCATTTTTTGGAATCGACGGCACATTGACGTTCCAAAGACACGGATACTTCGGTTTTCGATCCAGCAGACTCTCCACGAGAAACCGGGAAATTTCCGCCGCAGCGTCGAAAGATGAGGGAGTCCATGAGGTGATTGATACTGCGATCGATGGAATACCGAGGATATTTCCCTCGATCGCAGCGGCCACGGTGCCGGAATAAGTCACGTCCTCGCCCATATTAGGCCCGTGGTTGATACCTGAGACGAGGATATCCGGTTTCCTTTCGAGGATTTCCTTGACGGCGATGAGCACGCTGTCCGTTGGTGTTCCGGAAACCGCGTACCTGTTGGGGCCGTATTCCGCTATTCGCAGCGGTTTATCGAGGGTGATCGCATGGCTCGAGGCGCTCTGTTCCGTTTCCGGAGCTACAATGATGACACTGCCGACGGGTTCGAGGGAATCCGCCAGGGCGATCAGTCCCTCCGCCCTGATTCCGTCGTCGTTCGTTATGAGGATCTTTTTCCCACCGGATGCCATTGCCGGATCTCCTGCCTGCCGGTTACTTCGCTCTGTATATCTTCGGTACACCAGAAGCACCCTGAATCGTGACGGTTGAAACGATCGAAAAGAGACAAGCTACCAGAACAGGCTGCGTATGACCAGTATTAAAAACCTGAAGGTATCGCGAAACGGCCGGATCTTGCTCCGCTCACCGGCATATATCGTTCGTATGGGGACCGATGCGAAGGACGCTTTCTTCATGCCCGCCTTTATCAGGATCTCGCTTTCAGCATCGAAACGGGTGCTGACCAGATCGAGTTTCGAGAGCAGGCCGCACTTTATGAGACGGTAACCGGATTGGCTGTCATCTATCCGCTGACCGGTTCTCCAGCTTATTACCGCCGATGTAAGGCGGTTCGTAAAAACCCTGATCGCGGGCATTCCCGCCGTTGAATCCATCCGGCTCCCGATCAGGAAATCGCACTTTCCGGTCCGAAACGTGTCGACGAACCGCGGTATTTCACCCGGGTCGTGCTGGCCGTCCGCATCGATTGTGAATACAGCCTCGATTCCTTCCATGGACGAGAGGTATTCGAATCCGGCTTTGAGGGCGGCTCCCTTCCCCCTGTTTGCTTCGTGCCGGATGACATGGATGTCGAGACGTCCGGCGACGGACGCGGTTTCGTCGTTGGACCCATCGTCCACGACGACTATGTTTTCGGCCGGAAGGTGTCCTTTCACCCCTTCGATAACCGGCGCGATGTGCTCGACTTCGTTATAGGCGGGTATCACTGCTCCGAAACCTTCGTACATGTCATTCCCTAAGCCAGATGTGATCGAAGGCGAACCACTGGTCGTAATGCTCGCGGATGTATCGTTCAATCCTTTCTATACAGAGCCTGCCGAGCATCTCCGGATCGTCATCAGGGCACGGAACGGCGAGCGGAGGATCGATACGCACTTCGATTGTTTTACGCAATGTGAAATGACAGACGCACGGAAGCAACGGGGCTCCCGCCCTCATGGACAGCACGATGTGTCCATCGGGAAGCCGAACGTCCTTGCCGAAGAAGTTAAGATGGATTCCCCCACCAACGAACTCGCGGTCGATCATGAGTACGACCACTTCGCGGTTCCTCAGCGCTTTCAGGAGATTTCCCACGCATTCGCCCGGTGGATAGTCCTTTATTCCCCATGATTTCCTCTTTGAGCTGAAGAGGCGTGTGACACGTCCGGAGGGGTGTTCGAGTGCAACGGTGTGTATCCGGTATCCGAGAGATGCTAGTCGTGCGCCGGAAACCTCCCACGGACCGACGTGCGGGGTTACAAGAATCGCCCCCCTGCCGGCAGAGAGGGCGGCGTCGAGATGTTCCGTGCCGTATATCGTGCATAGCCGTTCCAGCGCCGCGCTCCTTCCGGGAGGCAGCTTGAGGAAGGACACGATGGCCTTCGAGAAGTTTCTGAAAACGGCGAACCTGCTTGTTTTTTTCATGCAAAGGGCCGCGAGATTCCGATCGACATTCCTACGTATACCCGTTCTGAAAAGGAAGAAAATAAAGGCGATGAACGTTGCCATACAATCCGAAACCGGTGAGGGTATCACCCGGATAAGGATAGACGCCGTTTTATAGAGTATGTAAGGCAACATTGCTTCATATATCAACTGGTCGGGGCGACTGGATTTGAACCAGCGACCACTTGCCCCCCATGCAAGTGCGCTACCGGACTGCGCCACGCCCCGACCATGCATTACGTTATCATTTGGATATCATAAAAACAAGTTAAAAAAGGCGGTACGGCATTACATGCTCTGGCTGATGCCCGGAGGGGAAGTTACGGTTTCCCCGGGAGGTTGCAACCCGCGGTTGCTCCGCTATCAGCTAGAGCGATTCGACCAGTTTCCCGAGCTCATAGAGATCTTTCTTCAGAGATTGAATAATTGCCCGCCTATCGGGTTCAGCGAAGGGTATGCTGAGCTGTTCGATCAGCACGTCTGGATTGTTCTTGGACTCGCGGAGTTTCTTGCGGGCGCCCTCGATCGTGTACCCCTTGTCATAGAGAAGATCCTTGATCGTTATAATGAACTTGATGTCGCGAACCTTGTAGATCCTGTTCCCCGCCCTGTTCTTTTTCGGATTTAGTACGAGGAACTGTGTCTCCCAGTAGCGGAGAACATGGGGTTTCACACCGATCAGATTGCTTACCTCCCCGATCGAGTAATAGAGTTTCTGGACTTTCCGTTTCATACCCGATTCACCTCGTTACAGAGATCGTGCAGCCCGATTCATGAATTGTTATCACATCTCTTTTTTTGCCTTCCGTACCATGAGATCCCGTATTGCCTTGCGGGGATTCTTTCCATGGAACAGCACCCTGTAAACCTGCTCTGCGATGGGAAGCTCAACCCCCTCCCTCCTGGCCAGTTTCACTGCCGCCTTGGTTGTCTTCACACCCTCTGCGACCATGACCATTCCATCGAGTACCTGGCGCAATTTTTTGCCCTTTCCGATCTGTTCGCCGACATACCGGTTCCTGCTGTGGAGACTGGTACACGTGACGATAAGGTCTCCCATGCCGGCCAGACCGCTCAGCGTTTCCTCGCGTGCTCCCAACCTGAAGGCCAGGCGTTTCGTCTCCGCGAGACCTCTCGTGATGAGTGCCGCCTTTGTATTGTCACCGAACCCGAGACCATCGCAGATGCCCGCGGCGATGGCTATCGTGTTCTTCAATGAAACACCCAGCTCCACGCCGACGATATCGGTGTTCGTGTAAACACGGAAATATTCCGTCATGAAGGTGCACTGAATTCTGTCAAGAACCCTTTGATCGGGACCGGCGACAACTATAGATGTAGGCATCATCCTGCTGACTTCCTCGGCGTGGCTCGGCCCGAGCAAACCGACGATTTTACCCTCG
>DAOVFR010000176.1 GCA_030672805.1 Candidatus Krumholzibacteriota bacterium | reverse complement strand
TCACCGCCTGTCCGTACAAGTGGCCCGTCGTCGGGTGGATGAGCGACATACTCACGATCGACCGCAAGGAGATCGAGGCGTACCACAGGAAGTTCTACGCGCCGAACAACGCGGTAGCCATACTCGTCGGTGACGTCGACTACAAAAAGGTCCGCAAGATGGCGAAGAAATATTTCGGATCGATTCCTGCCCAGGAGCAGCCCGATCCGGTCGAGACGAGGGAGCCTGAACAGCAGGGGGAGCGGCGTGTCGTTATCGAGCACGATGCGAACCCCAAGCTCATGATCGGCTGGCACAAGCCGACGTTCCCGCACCCCGATGCGATAACCTTCATGGTTCTGCAGGATATACTCTCCGGCGGGCGGACATCGAGATTATACAGGACGATCTACGAACAAAAGGAGCTGGTCGGGAAACCGGCTTACGCCTATTCCGGTCCGGGAATGCGGTATGACAACCTTTTTATCATCTCGGCGGAGCCGCGGCACCCGCACACACTCGAGGAAGTCGAACAGGCGATCTACGATGAGATCGAGAAGATAAAGACCGACCCGGTGACCGACCGAGAGCTCCAGCGCATCAAGAACCAGATAGACGCCCAGCAGATCCGCCAGCTCGGATCGAATCTGGGCATAGCGTTCCAGACGCTGATGGGCGAGCTCTACCTCGGCGACTACCGCGATATCTTCAAGATGTACGACAGGATCAAGGAGGTGACCGCGGACGACGTGATGCGGATCGCGAACGAATATCTTATCTGGAAAAACCGCACCGTTGCCTTCCGCGTGCAGAAGGAGAAGGAGGAGGGCGAGAAAGAAGCCGGTGAGGAAGAGATCGACCGGCAGATCCTGATGCAGTACATCATGTCCCTCGGTCCCGAGGTGGCGCAGGAGGTACAGAAGAAGTTCATGAGTATGAAGTCGGAGAAAGATGCGATGGAGTACGCGAGGGAGCTGTGGGAGCACGCGAAGGACGCCGGCTTCGTGAAGGATGAAAAGTAAACGAAAAGGAGTGAGACGATGAAGAGAAGGATCTGTATAGCGATCCTTGCGGCGGTGCTGGCGGTCGCCTTCGCCTCTCCGCTCGTTGCGGGGAAGAAACGGCCCCACCCGAGCAAGCTCAAGTACCCGCCGCTCGAGATAAAGACACCGGAAGTGATCGATATCAGGTTCGACAGCGGGATGGAGGGGTTCCTCATCGAGGACCACGAGATCCCGGTCGTCGACATCATGGTTCTGATCAAGACATACTACCCCGGCGAGAGCAAGGTCGGGCTGAACGGGATGGCACAGTGGGTCATCAGGAACGGCGGAACCGAGGATTGGCCCTCAGATCTGCTGAACGACGAGCTCGAGTTCCTGGCGGCGAGCATCGAGGTCAGAGGCGGGAACCTCTCGACCACGGTGTCGATGAACTGTCTTAAAAAAGACCTGCCGAAGATTCTCGAGATCTTCGCCGACCTCGTAATGAACCCTTCGTTCAACGAAATGAAGGTCAAGATGAAACGCAGGACGATGCTCGAGGACATCCGAAGGAAAAACGACCAGCCCCGTGACATCGCCCGCAGGGAGTATTTCAAGCTGATCTACCAGGACCACCCGTTCGGCTGGGAGGCGACCGTGGAGACGGTGAACGGGATCACCCGTGATGACCTCGTCTCGTTCCACGAGACATATTTCCACCCGAACAATGCCATTATCGGCGTCAGCGGCGACGTGACGAAAGACGAGATCGTATCGCTGCTGAACGAGGCGTTCAAGGGCTGGGAGAAGGCGGACGTCACGATCCCGGAGGTGCCCGAGATCACGGCGAAACCGGCCGAAAGCTACAACTACGCTTACAAGGACATCAACCAGGCCTACATAATGCTGGGCCATCTCGGCATCAAATCGGACAACCCGGACCGCTGCGCAATCAACATCATGAACTACATCCTCGGGGGTGGAAGCTTCACTTCCTGGATCACCGAACGAGTCCGGAGCGACGAGGGGCTTGCCTATTCGACCGGATCGCGGTACGGGGCAAATCCGTGGGCGAGGGGGTCGTTCTACGCCTACGCCCAGACGAAGGCCGATTCGTACAGCCGCGCGCTGCAGCTCATAGTCGAGCAGATCAACCGGATGCGAGACGACGGACCTGCCGTCGAGGAGGTCAAGAAGGCGGTCGATTCGTACGTTAACAGCCAGGTGTTCGATTACGAGTCAAAGAGCCAGGTGATGTACCGCCTTGTCACCCTCAAGTTCCGGGGGCGCCCTCTCGACACTCCCGAGAGGGACATGGAGAACTACGCGAAACTGACGATCGATGACATCAGGCGGGTAGCCGCGGAATACCTGCACCCCGACAAGATGACAGTTTTAGTCGTGGGCGACGAGGCGCAGTTCGACAGGCCGCTCAGCGACTTCGGCGAGGTGAACAGGATCGAGCTCGAAGAGGAGTGAGGCGTGCGGTGCGCGAAGGGGTCTTAACGGGCTCCCGGCCGGCTTGCCCGCTATGGAGGCATTCGCGGCTGCGGCAGGGGGGAGATTCACATGTTGGACGTGACGGCGGTCATCCTCGGGGGCGGCAGGGGCACGAGGCTCTTTCCGCTCACAAAGGCGCGGTCGAAGCCGGCGGTTCCGGTCGCCGGCAACTACCGTCTTATAGACGTCCCGGTCAGTAACTGCATTAACTCGCAGATCGACCGGATCTTCGTGCTGACGCAGTTCAACTCGGCCTCGCTCAACCAGCACATATCACTGACGTACCGCTTTGACGCGTTCAGCCGGGGTTTCGTCGAGGTGCTTGCGGCCGAGCAGACCTACTCGTCACACGACTGGTTCCAGGGCACGGCGGATGCGGTGCGAAAGGTGCTGCCGCACCTGACCGTCTATCCGAGCAGGGACGTGCTGATTCTCTCCGGCGACCATCTCTACCAGATGGATTACAGCCGGTTCGTCATGGCGCACCGTAAGGCCGGAGCCGACATAACGATAGCGGTGAAGCCGGTTCCGGCCGGCCGTGCAAGTGAATACGGCATCCTGCGGGCGAATGCGAGGGGGCGTATCACCGAGTTCAGGGAGAAGCCGAGAGGCGCGATCCTGAGAAACATGCGGACGAACACGGCAGCCTTCGGGTTCTCCGCCAACGAGGCGAAGAGGCGTCCTTACCTGGGCTCGATGGGAATATACCTCTTCAAGCTCGAGACCCTCATCGGGGAACTTCACAGGGACCCCATGGTCGTCGATTTTTCGAAAGAGCTGATCCCGAGCGCGCTGCGCAACTTCAAGGTTAAGGCCTTTCCTTACGACGGCTACTGGAAGGACATCGGGACGATCGGAGCGTTCTACCGGGCGCACATGGAGTTCGTAGCGATAGAGCCGAAGTTCAACCTCTTCAACGCATCCTTCCCGCTGTACACGCATCCAAGGTTTCTGCCCGGTTCGAAGGTTAACCGGGGCGAGCTGACGCGGTCGATACTCAACTCGGGTTGTATCATCGACCGCGCGACTATCCGAAGGTCGATCATAGGACTGCGCTCGAGGATCGGCGCGCGGACGGTGATCGAGGATTCGCTGATCATGGGGGCCGATTTCTACGACACCCCGGATGTAAGAGGCGGGTCCCTCCCGCCTCTGGGGATCGGATCCGGGTGCGTCATACGTAAGGCGATCATCGACAAGAACGTCAGGATCGGGAAGAACGTAGTCCTCGCGAACAGGAAGGGCCTGTCCGTGTACGACGATCCGGGCGAAAGGTTCTACATCAGGGACGGGATCATCATCGTGGCGAAGGGGGCCGTTATCGAGAGCGGCACGAAGATCTAGGTGTTTTCCCTCGTGAAAAAACGCTCGATACTGGTCGGGTTGATCGGGTCGATCGATCGCGTCTTGCCGGTCGGCCGGAACCCGTTGTTCGTGTAGAGCCCGTGCGCCGCTTCGAATAATACGTCAGACCAGAGAACTATACGCCGGCAGCCGTTTTGACCGGCCCAATCGATGACGGTCCGCAGGAGCTTCCGTCCCCATCCCCGCCCCCTGTACGGGCGCATAAGGTAGAGCCGCTTGAGCTCGCACTCGTCCGTCTCCCGCGGGAGAACGGCGACCGTGCCGGCGACAACCAGGTTCGTCTCGAGGACCCAGAACGCGCCGTTCGATTCGATGTAGGTGGAGTCGATGTCGACAAGGTCGCTGTCAAACTGCTCCAGGTCCAGCACGTACCGGTATTCATCGTACACGGATCTGATAACATGCAGGACCCCCGGGTAGTCTTCGGGGCGGTACGCGCGGATCGTATAGCTGTCCGGCCTGTTATTCATGTTCTTCTCGGCCATGGGTGAAGCGCTCCCGGCGGTGTCCCGGTGTGCGGGGAACCCCGGGGGGTGCCGTTCACTCCAGGTGAAGTGCTCCCGTTGGTGCTCCGGTGTTCAGGGAACCCGGGGGGAACGCAGTTTACTCCGTGCCGTCGTTCCGGTACCTGTTCGTGATCGGGAGTCTCCTGTCGCGGCCGAACGCCTTCGGCGTGATCTTGATCCCGGGCGGTCCCTGCCGGCGCTTGTACTCGTTGAGGTCGATCATCCGTATCATACGGCCGGCCGTCCCGGCATCGAGGCCGCGGGATACGATCTCTTCGAGCGCCATGTCGCGCTCGACGTACAGCTCGATGATCCGGTCGAGCACGGGATAGGGAGGAAGCGTGTCTTCGTCGAACTGGCCGGGCCGGAGCTCGGCTGTCGGCTTGCGGCGGATGGTCGACGCAGGGATGAGCTTCCTGCCGGCCTCGCGGTTCCGGTACCGGCACAGCGTGTAGACGAGCGTTTTCGGCACATCCTTCAATACCGCGAAACCGCCCGCCATATCACCATAGAGGGTGCAGTAGCCGACCGCCACCTCGCTCTTGTTTCCCGTCGCGAGCACGAGCCAGCCGTACCTGTTCGACAGCGCCATGAGGAGGTTGCCCCTCACGCGGGCCTGTATGTTTTCCTCCGTGACGCCGACCGTACCGGTCCGGCACGGGATATCAAGCGACTCGAGATACTCATCGTAGATCTTGCCTATCGGGATCTCGAAGAGCCTGATGCCGAGGTTGCTCGCGAGAAGCTTCGCGTCCTTAAGTGTGGCGCGCGACGTGAATCCCGAGGGCATCGTGACGCCGACGACACGCCCGGCTCCGAGCGCATCGACCGCGACCGCCGCTGTCAGAGCCGAGTCGATGCCGCCGCTGATACCGAGCACGATTCCGGAGAATCCGTTCTTGTTCACGTAGTCGCGCGTGCCCAGGACAAGGGCTTCGTAAACCTCCCTGTCCGGTTTCAGGTGGCCGGCGCGTCTCATCCTGACGGCGGGTCTGCCGGGCCGTTCCGGCAGGGAGGGAAATCGTTCGACCTCGACGGCGTGACGGGGTCCGGGCCGTCCCGTCCCGGTTCCGCCGGTTGTACCTGACGAGGGCAGCCGTATATCGGCCGCGATGAGGTCCTCGTGGAAGGGGCGCGCCCTCGTGATGGTTGTGCCGCGTGGAGAGGCGATCAGGCTGCTCCCGTCGAACACGAGCTCGTCCTGTCCTCCTACGAGGTTGCAGTAGCAGAGATAAGCACCGTATTCTCTGGCCCTGCGCTGCATCA
>DAOVFR010000042.1 GCA_030672805.1 Candidatus Krumholzibacteriota bacterium | reverse complement strand
GTATCCATCACGCCGATGCGATTTTCGCGTTCGCCCGGGCCGACGTCTCGTCGTCGCAGGGATTCTCGGGCGTCGCGTTGTCATCGAAGAAATCGAAGTCGCCCCGGCTCTCCATGAAGCCTCCGTGCAGGTGCAGCCCCGCCCGCCGGCAGCGGGATTTGAGCGTTACGAGGTACCTGCGTGTGTCGAAGGAGCCGGCCGTCGCCCGCGACTGCACGGAAGGCACGATCCCCACGCCGTCCCACTCGTCACCTTTGCTCGAGACAAGGTTGATCGTGCCGCCGATCGATGAGGAGCCGAAGATGGTCGGGCTGAAGCCCCTGAAGATCTCTATTCTCGTTATGTCGCCGAGCGCGAGGTCGGACAGGTTTGCCGTGCCGGTCAGGGCGTCGTTCAGAGGAACGCCGTCCATGTAAACCTGCACCTGGCTCGATGAGGATCCCCTGATCGAGACGGTGGCGAAGCTCCCGAGGCCGCCGTACTGCTTGATCCGCACGCCGACTGCGCGCGAAAGGAGGGACGCTACGTCATCCATCCTGTTCTTTCGCTTTTCGAGGTCGATCAGGGCGACGAAACCCGGGCGGTTGTAGAGCTCGTCTTTCGGGGAAAGACGCTGCGCCTCGACGATGATCTCGGGGCCCCAGAAGAGAGTATCCATCACGCCGATGCGATTTTCGCGTTCGCCCGGGTTATCGGTCGTTTCCGCCGCGGCCGGGCGGCAGAGCAGAACGATGCAGCAGAATACGAGTGCCGGAATGTAAAGGACCTGTCTGTGTTCCACCCCTGCCTCCCGTTCGACGGCGCCGGAGAGTTCCGGCAGCCGGTATCCATCCGGGATTCCGCATGGACCCCATCCGGGGGCAGAGGCGATGTGTTCGGGGGAGGCCGATAAAAAAACCTCCGGCCCATTCGAGGAACCAGGAGGGTAGATCAACCGCTTCCCTTGCTCTCACTCCGCGAAGAGGTCCAGGGAACTGTGTTCCAGGTAGGTTTCCTGACTTATGGCTCCATCGCTCCCGCTCCCTTCCCGGCTCTCCCGAGCCAGTGGTGATGAGCGGGTAGCTCGCCAATCACAGTGGCGGGTCCGTGAGGGATTTGCACCCTCTTCCCTTCACCTGCAACTATGTACGGGGCACATTATACCGCCGCGCCGTCTCCGCGTCAAGAAGAATTGTAAAGTGGAGATTGCATGTCTCGCCCTTGGTGTTCGCAACGTCACGATTCGCCGGTGATAAAATCGGCCGCCTGCTTGATGAACTGGCTCTTCGATATGAGGAACAGGACGTCACCCGGCTGAAGTGCGTATTCCCCCCGCGTGATGTGGAATTCGTCCTCCTCCTCGTCATAGACGCCCATGAAGACGCATTCATCGGGAAAGCCCTTCTGCCGGGTGACGTCCTTGATCGTCATGCCCGCCACCTTCGCTTTCTCCCGGATTGTCAGTGCATAGACCTGGGCCTTGCCGCCCCCGATCGTCATGACTTTGCGCACCGCCGGGTGTTCGATCTCTATCATGATCTGGTTGATCAGCAGGTCGGAAGCGCGGACGATGTGGTTGATGCCGGCGAGCTTGTATGCCTGCTCGTAGATCGGGTTGATCAGGCGTGCGACGATCCGGGGGATCCCGATGCTCTTGGCCAGGAGCGCGGTCGCGATATTGTCCGACTCGGAGTGCATGAGGCACACGATCGCGTCCGCCTTGTCGGCCCCGGCCTGACGAAGGATCCTCAGGTTCGTGGCGCTGCCGGTCACCGTCATCGCCCCCGTCTCGGCGTAGAGCGTCTCGCACACGTGGGGATCCCTGTCTATGGCGACCACGTCGTGCTTCTTCTTGACGTATATACTTGTTATCTCGCTTCCGATCCTTCCGGCGCCTGCAACGATGATGAACATCTCGAACTCCCCTTTCCATCCAGTCGTCTAGTATTTCCAGAGTCTCGGGTTGAGCAGGACGAGGGCGGGCAGGATCTCGAGCCTGCCCGCCAGCATTCCGAATATATATACGAGCTTTATAAGCGGGTTGAGCCGTACCATGTCGGCGGCTGAAATGTAGCATGGGCCGATGTTGCCCAGAGCGCTGAACATTCCCGAAAAGGAGCTGTAACCGTCATGGTCGGAGAGAAACGCGGTCACCAGCCCGCCGAATACAAGAAGGAGGATCCAGGCGGAGAAAAGAGCGGCGGTGCGCTTGATCTCGTCGCCGGAGAGCGGCTTGCCGTCTATCAAGACGAGGGAGACGGCCCGAGGCGGGCTCTTCAGGCGGAACATCTCCCGCCGTATCAGTTTGAACAGGATGACTCCGCGGAGCACCTTGAACCCACCGCTGGTCGAGCCGACGCAGCCCCCGAAGAACATCAGCACAAGGAATATCTGCCTTGCCGTGTGGCCGAAGAATGACGTGGTGATACCCCTCGTTCCGAACCCGCTCGTCGTGAGAAGCGATACGACCTGGAAGATAACGATGCGGAAATTCTCCTCGAGCTTCTTCCAGAATTCGAGGGTGAGCGGTGACACGCACGCTTCCGGCGCTGTCTTGATGTAACGCTCGAGCAGGATGACCGCGGTGCAGACCAGTATGATCCCCCACCAGTACCGCATCTCGGAATTATCGAAGAGCGCCTTCACCTTTCCCGTCATGATGCGGTAATGGATGAGGAAGTTGATGCCGCCCATGAGCATTCCGGCGAGTATGATGTATTCGATCAGGACGTGGTGGGCATGGCCGTTCAGCCGGTAGAACTCGATCGAGGCGTCATGTGGCGAGAATCCGCCCGTCGACAATGTCGTGAGGCTGTGGCAGAGCGAGTCGAACACCGGCATGCCGGCGCTGAGCAGGGAGATGAATATAGCGAGGGTGAAGCCGGTGTAGATCCGCCACAGGATCATCAGCGTGTGATCGAGCCCCGGTACCGGCCGGTTGACATCGACCTTGTGACTTTCGGCGCCGAAGAGCCGGTGCGCACCTCTTCCCCTGTAGCCGACGGCGAGGAAGAAGGTGAGAATGCCGAGTCCCCCGAGCCACTGTGTGAGACTCCTCCAGAAGAGGATGCTCTTCGGCATCGAGTCCAGGCCGGAGAACATCGTGATGCCCGTCGTCGTGAACCCGCTCATCGTCTCGAAGTAAGCGTCGAGGCAGCTCGAGCCGATACCGATAACGAAGGGGAGCGCGCCTATAGCCGAGCATACCACCCAGCCGACGCTGCAGATCAACATCGCGCGGAGCGTGTATGGTGTCCCCTCCCGGAATACCTTCTTGAACGTGAACCCGAGGAGAAACGATATCGCTGCCGGCGCTATGAACGCGTTCATCGTTCTTTTATTGGCGATAATCTCGCCGTCGAAGAAAACGAAGAGCAGTGGTATCAGGAGCAGCACACCAAGCACGATCAGGATCATGCCGGTTGCGTGCAGGACGGCGTGAATTGTCTGGAACCGGTTCCGCAAGCTTTTCCCCTCTCGCTTCAGGGCAGACAATAACATCTTCAGGAGTGAATTGACAACATTCTGTGAGAATTGCCGCGGAGGCGTTGAAATGGATCGTTCCGGAGTCTGGGATGCAGCGGCCGGCCCCGTTCAGGCACGGGCCGGTGATAGGAAAAACCGCCTGGAATTTTATTGACTTACTTTTCTATTTATGGTAAAAGTAAGACCCTGAAAAAGCAGGTGGTTGATTTTGATCGTGACAGTAATTTTATTGCATTCGGCTTTTCAATAATACAATCCGTAAATATCCTCGGCCCGGCGGGACCGGGCTGTTGTATTATTAGATTAACCGGTTTCGAAACAGGAGGGACTCAAAGGTTCAGGAGATCCTTTGTGCCGGCAATCATGGTTTTCTACAGGGAAAAGGACACAGGCGGTGATAGGCCGCCGCGGAGTTTGCAATTCCAGGAATAAGGAGGGTATTCCATGAATCGTCGCGGATTTCTCAGACATCTGCCGTTATGGGCGATCGGTTCCGGAGTCGCATTTAAATCATTTTTCGCGGGCTTTCTCGGGATTTTCCCGTCCAGTGGCGCCCGGGCGGGAGGCACGAGACATATCCGGATGATCGGGCAGGAGCCCGATACCGGGGGCGAACGCGAGAGACTCGCGTGCACGGCATCGGAGCAGTGGACGATGCCGGTGGGCTGCAGCACCGAAACGGCGGGGAACGATTGCACGCACCTGATCCAGTGGAACATGTGCATGAGCACCGAGAAAAAGAACGAATGCCGTACCAAGGCCCGTGCGGATCTGTGCACGAGCCCGGAGGGTATCAACCGCTGCAAGAGCGACACCAAGATTGACGCCTGTGTTACTGAAAAGCAGCACAACAAGTGTAAAAACGATGCCCATTACCAGGAGTGCACATCCACCGCCAAGCTCATGGAAAAATGTAATACGAACGAGCAGAAACTGGCGTGCACGTCGAAGCGTCAGATAAATAATTGCCCGAGCGATGTGCAGTTCAACAAGTGCGTCTCACCCGAACAGAAGGATGAATGTACGAGTTCGAAAAAGATAAAGGCATGCGTGCTTGAGAAGCAGTTTGACAAGTGCGAGTCGAAGGGGAAGATAAACGAGTGCCTGTCGAATACACAGAAAAACAAATGCACGATAAAGAAACAATGGAACGAGTGCACCACCGACGCCCAGAAAGACAAATGCAAAAGCAGGGAAAAGATTCTCGGGTGCAACTCCACTGCGCAAAACGACAAGTGTTTCAACCAGGACAAGAAGAATGCGTGCACTTCTGACACCCAGACGAATCGCTGTAAGACGGATATACACAAAGACCAATGCACGGGAAAGGTGCAGTGGAAGACGAGAAGAAACTGCAAAGACTCGAGGCGGGGGGAGTCGTGCGATCAGATCATTGCGAAGAACCACTGCACGAGTTCTGCCAAGATTGAAAACTGTAAATCGGGAAAACAGATACGCACGATCAGGAAAAGCTGTAAGAACAAAGCGAAAAAGGATTACGGAAAAGGGCTGTAACAGAACAGGATGACAGGGCATGAGTGAATCCACCGCCCACAGTATGTCCGGCGACCGGCCGCACGGGTCGGGGAGGTCCCGCTCGCTTGCTCCTCACCTGTTCGAGGTGGAGGGCAAGCATCATGTCTTCGATCCGGAAAACGGCAGGTTCTTCCGGATAGACCGCGTTGCGAGGGACGTTCTCGAGCTTGTTCCAAAACATCCCGTGCAGCATATCACCGGTATTCTCAAGGGCCGGTATCGGGAAACGGCCATCAGGAAGGCACGGGAGGAGGTCTCGGAGCTGATAGAATCGGGGTACCTGCACGGCGATGCCGACGGCCGTGGAGAGAAGCCCGGGCTTGTTTCCGTCAAACCGTTCCTCGTTTCGCTGACACTTAACGTGGCATCGATTTGTAACCTGAGCTGCATCTATTGCTGGAACAAGGGCGGCCGGTACGGGCGCAAGGTCCGGGAGAAGCGGATGGATGTCGGGACGGCCCTGAGGGCCGTGGATCTCCTCGTCGAGAATTCTCCCGACAACGAGGATATTCTGGTCGATTTTTACGGCGGCGAGCCGCTCCTCAATTTCGAGGTGCTGCGCGCAACGATGGATTACTGCAGGAAGATCGAGAAGGAATCCAAGAAAGAGTTTTCGTACAAGGTGACGACGAACGGCACACTCCTCACGAGGGAGATGATCGATTACTTTAGCGGTAAGAACGTATCGCTCGGTATCAGCATAGACGGAACGAAGAAGGTTCACAACAGGAACAGGCCGTTCCCCGACGGCGCGGGGAGCTGGGACCGGATAATCCGTAACCTCACCGAGGCCACGAAGGACTGCGACATCCATATCTCCTCCAGGGCCACCCTCGTTCAGCCCGACCTCGATATGGTGAAGGCGACGAAGGGTCTTTTCAGGCAGGGATTCTACGACACCGAGGTAGAGTTCGCCTCCGAGTCGTGCGAGACCTTCAGGCCGGACAGGTTCCCCACGTACAGCGACGGGGATGTCGAGAAGATGAAGAAGGAGTACATCAGATTCGCAAAGTTCTACCTGAAATACTCGCTGTACAACGATGAAGCGATCGACGTGGGTCTGAGCAACAATATCACACGTGTCCTTCACGAGTGCCATCGATTTTCTCCGTGCGGTGCGGGGAAGAACTTCGTGACGGTTTCCGAGGAAGGTGATCTGTATCCATGCATCGGGTTCATCGGCATGAAGGACTACTATCTCGGCAACGTCACGGACGGCTTCGATCTGGAGGCGTTGAAAATTTTCTGGCACAAGATGCGAAGCGTGGTGCACGAGGCGGAAGAGTGCGACGATTGCTGGGCGCGGTATATATGCGCTGGTAACTGCCCGGCCAACAATGAACAGCACAACAGGAATATTTTTAAACCCTACCGGCGTGGATGCGATTGGCTCAAGTTTCAACTGGAAGTCGCCATGTGGCTTGCCTCGGAGATAAGTATCCGGAAACCCGGATCGCTCGAAGGGTATGAACCGATATAAAGGTATGAAATATATTGCGCATCTTTCATGTCAAAGCTTGGGGAGGGAACCGATATGAGAAAAGGGATTTATCACTCGATCCGGAGCGCCGTATCGAGCAGAAACGGACAGGCATCGCCGGTGTTTGTCGGTCTGTTTACGCTCGCCGTATGCTGCCTGCTGGTTCCTGCGGCGGCAAGGGGCCAGTCCGACCTCGTGGTGATCGACTTCTTCGCGCTTACACCGGAAGGCACGCCCGGCGGCGAACTGCTCGTGGACTTCACGATCACCAACAGCGGACCTGACTCGACGGAGATGTACGGGTTCCTGAACTATGTATTCGTCTGGGATGTTTTGAATAACGAGCCCGAGACGGTTCTCAGCCCGACCGATGCCCATGCCGCTCATACGCTCACGTCCCTGCAGCCGGGGGATATCGATCACCACGGTCCGATATCGGTTATCCTGCCGGCAGATATCCCTCTCGACACCGTGATCACGCTTGCCGTGATAGTTGATTACGATGATAACGAGGCGGAGATGAACGAGGACAACAACATGATGCTCCTCGACGTCTTGATGCATCCGAGGATGATCAACCTGGAACACGGGGGATATACCGCGTACGATATAATAGACCTGCCCAATTATCCGGATGTCTACATGTTTGATTACTCAATGGGAGAACCGATGGTCTTTGTCGAAGCGTGGCAATTCGGTTCGTTACTCATTCCGTTAACCTACCTGACGGGTCCGGAACCGCTCTACGATTCACTGGTTGCGATGGAGGGCCCCTTCGAGAGTATAGAGACGGACAGCAGGTTGACCGGGATGTTCCCTTATCCCGGCATGTATCGCCTGACCGTTTTTGGCGAGGAGGCAACAACAGGAGATTACGGGATATTCATGCAGCAGCCTATTTCGGAATTCGAACCGAACGGCGATCCATCCATCGCCAATCCTGTGAATCATGGCGAGATCATTGCCGGTTCGATCGAGTATCCGGGTGACGTTGATTACTATATATTCCCTGTAGAAGAGGGGGGCATCTATATCCTCGACTTCGATGCGAACGAGGGGCTGGAAACACTCCCTGACTCGCTGATGGATCTCAGCGTGACCCTGATGAGTTCAATTACAGGAGATACGATATCCTGGAATGACGACACAAACAACTTCGACCCGTATTTCTTCTTCACGGTTCCCGAAACGGGTGATTACATCATCAGTGTCGAGGATGGTCCCGGTGGCGGCGTGGGTAGCGGATACCCCGAGTACCAGTACTTCTTCAGTTTCTGGAAGCTCGAGGGAGTAATCAAGCCGGACCTGCAGCCTGGCAGCATCTCACTCTGGTCCGATACGGTTGCGGCCGGCAACTGGGGCCAGGCCGATTTAGAGGTCTGGAACATGGGAGATCTTTGGACCTTCGCCGGCGGCGTGAGTGTCGATGTCCTCCTTTCGGATGATACGGTAGTGGATCCGGACGATTCGCTCGTCGCGGTCGGCGATTTCGAGGACGACATACCGGCCGAAAGCTTCTTCGACGTGGTTTTCACGTTCGAGATTCCCGAAACGATGCCGCCCGGACCTTACTTCCTCGGTATCGTGCTCGACCCGACGAATAACGAGGTGGAGGAGGACGAGACAAACAATGTTATCTGGACTCCCTTCTATGTCGGCGATGTATCGACCGGCATACCCGATCCGAACAGGTTCCCCAGGGACTTCGCCCTGATGCAGAACTTCCCGAATCCCGTTTCGGACAGGACCACGATCACGTATCACCTGCCGGCGGTGAACGGGCGCTCCGTGAGCCGGCACGTGCGGATCGACGTATACAACGTCGCCGGGCAGCGTGTCGCAACGCTCCACGACGGACCGAAATCGAGCGGGGCCCACAGGGTTTCGTGGGATGCCGCTCTCACGGGGAAACTCTCGTCGGGTGTCTACTTCTACAGGGTAATGGCGGGAACGTTCACCCAGACGCGACGGCTGATTCTCATCAAGTAGGGAATTCGGGACGGGAATACCCGGCGTTCACGATTTAGTATCGAGCAGGGTTCCTATCATCTCGTCGGCTGTTTCGATCGTCTTCAGGTTGGCCCTGAAACCATGCTTTGCGATGATCGTGTTGACCGTCTCCCTGGCCAGGTCGACGGGGGGCTCTCCGCTCTTTGGGTTGAAATCACCACACCGTGAGATGTTGTGCGCCGCCGCGTTGAATATGCGTTCATGCAGCTTCAGTCCGGCAATGGCGTAGTGCAGGGCCTTGATCATGGCGTTCTCCTCCGTATCTATAAGTGTTATCGGCGGCTATCGGGGAAACTTGAGGAATTTTTTTCTTACTCGAACAGGATGTGCCATTCCCTGAAGATGGCATCCGCGATCGAATCGACCTGCTGGCGGTTGAAGAACCAGAAGGGAAATCCGAAATGGACGCTTTTTGCCGGGACGCAGTCGGGGGCATTCCCGACGGCGTTTTCATGCCTGGTCACCCAGAAACCGATACAGGCGTTATCGACAGCCGAATACCAGCTCCGTGCTCTCATCCTGAAAATCGGGTGGAAGCACGACCGCTGCGGGATGCCCTTTCGGGTCATCCAGTAGTCCGGGTTATAGAGTTCGAGGTACAAGAACCCGCGTTTGGCCGGGTCGAAGAATCTTCCCGGCCGGGTGACGGCGCTCCACAGGTTCAGCCGTTCCGGGAGATCGGGATGTTCAACGGTTACCGGGTCCGTGTCGTCCCTGTACGCATAGACGAGGGCATCGAGATCATCTCTCCGCAGGGGCATGTCGGGATCGGAGCGGAATCTATCCCATACCTTATCGAGGACCGAAACACAGTAATCCCTGTATGCCATTGTTGACACGCCGGTTGTATCGCCCCCGCAGCCACTCCGCGGGCCGTACATCTCGCATTTGAGATAACAAGGAAAGATGCGGCTATACCGGTTAAGAGTCCCCGCGAGGCCTCCCGACCTGTCTGATTTACCGCAGGTCCAGAGATGCCCGCCGTATTTCATGTACGTGGGAAGGTAATTGAAAACCTTACCCTCATCGCTGATGTAGTCTTCCGGAATGAATCGAATCAGCTTGGTCCAGCAGGTTCCTTGGCCGTAGTCGTCGACGCGGTCCTCGGAGGAAAACGTCCAGATCACGTTCTTGTACTTCCAGAGAAGCTGCATATCCGGGAGACGGTAATTATGTTCGTTCGTGTCGTAAACATCGCTCTCCGGGGAGAACCCCTCTGCCCGCGAGCACAGGTTGGCCCAGAATTGGTCATGCTGACTCTCGGTCGGCATCGCATAGATCGTCTGGGGGAATTCGCCCGATTTGAAATCGTCGATCCACAGCAGGTTCTTCGTGAACGATGTGGGGAAAATGATGATCTCGATCTGGACAAGTGTCTTTTCACCGAAATTATCGGCGGTTTCGATATACAGTGTATGGATGCCGGAGTAGAACGTCTTTTCCGGCGCGGCCTTGTGATGGGGAGCGGCGGTGACTTCCCAGTGATCCGGGTTGCCCAGGTCCTCCACGTCCCACCCGTACCGGTACGATGCCACGGTTCCTCCGTACAGGCTTGCGTCTGCATACCAACTGAAGTTGAGGACAAAACCCTGTGGCAGGTAAAACTGCCTTGGTGTCGAGTCAATGCCGAGGAACTTGTACTTGCCCAGGTACGGTTCTGTGATGAATATGAGCGGCCCGGTCGGTTTCTGGACCAGGAACTGGCGTACGTTGCTCATCGGATCGAATATCGAGGTGACGGCGCCGGCTTCGTCCATCGCCTGGACGGCGAACAGGTACATATGGCCTATCTCGAGGATCTCGTCATCGCCCAGCAGCGTCGTACGCCCGGAATCTCCCGGAGCATCGTATGATTTCCAGGGAGACCAGTACATCTCGAACTGCTCGGGGTGTTTATTCAGGTTCTCGAGGACCATGTATCTATCCGGGTGCAGCAGGTAGCGCACCGAGTCGGCCGCCTGGCTGTTCCAGGGCGTGTCGATCGGGTCCCTGCACTCCCATACGAAGACGACCTTCGGGCTCAGGAACTGGCCCTGGCCGGGATGTGGATTTTTCGGATACGAGATCGAAGCTGTAGGTGCGAGGGTAAATGCAGTGAACGATCGATGGACGGTTCTGGAAACACCGTGCCTGTCGTCGACAGCCCTGAGGAAGAAGGTATGGGTTCGAACAAACTTGCTGTAGAGGGATCTGTTTATCTCGATGTCATCGTTGTATTCATCCGCTGCGACCTCGAATGTCCTATCGGTCAGGTATGTTTTCGTCCATTTCCCGGTTCCCGTCGTATCTTCAGGGTCGAATCCTATAGGATTGCCCGATAGGAGAATGTACTCGTAATGGTCTATCGTTCCATCCTCGTCGTTGCCTAACCAGTGGAATGTGACCTTGTAGTTGGTCGTGTCGCCTTCCAGGGGACTGCTCGTAAGGTGCACGGTGGGAAGCTGATTGTCGGCTTTCATACCGAGGTACGATTCCTCCGAGCAGCCCGGAAGGAGTGCACACACCGCGGCACACGCGAGAAAGAACGCCGGGGCGGCTTTCAACCAAGCCGTCCCGCGCGGCGCGCGCAGCGGAAAGCGGCTGATATTCATTCCGGTTCGTGATATGGCGGTCATGTTTCTCTATCCTATCGTATAACGACAAACTTGCCGATCGTCCTTGGAAATCTTCCATCGTCCGGTTCGACACTGAAGAGGTATATTCCGCTCGTGATATCCTGCCCGTTTCTCGTCAGGAGATTCCACTCGAGCGAGCCGTACCCGCCGGTGCCGTCGTGGTGCAGCACCTGGACGAGGTCGCCCGAAACGGTGTATATCCTGACCGTGCTGTGGCACATCGGCAGGTTCCGGAATTCCAGCTTCACACCGGTGAGATCGCTGTTGTTGGGATCCATCCGCCAGGGCGCGAGATTCTCCTTCGTGACGGGGTTCGGCACGACGCAGATCTTCTTTTCCTCGAAAGTATCGGAAGGCTGTGCGTCCCCGAGCGGTGTAACGAACTGGAAATTGGCCGTAGGGGTGTTGTACAGCCCCGTGCCGACCGGCTGGTCGTATTTATAGATGTGGTCGTACGGGATGACCGAGTAGAAGTACGGCATGCCGTTCTTCACCCCGGTATCGATGTACTTGTAATAATTCTTCCCGCCAAGGTATCCAAGGTTGTTCCTGGCGATCGCGTCGAGGGTATCGCATATCGCCCGCGTGAACCCCGGCGGGCACGGCACGGTATCGCGCGGGCTGTAGCGAATGCTTTCCTCGAACATCCTGATGTATTTTAACCTGTCGGGCAGCTTTTTCAGCGGTTTGTATATCCATCCACCCAGGGAATACGGTTTTTTGAAGTTGATGTCGGGTGGGATTCCGTTGACGAGATCCCGGTTTTCGAGCAGCCGCCAGAGCTCGTAGTTCGGACCTGTCATGACGCTTGTGCCGATGGGCCGGTGCCAGTCATCGGCCCGCCAGATCTGGTACCCCTCGAAGTCGAGAAGCTGGCTCTTGATATCGGGGGTCGTTTCGCTGATGTCGTCCCAGAGGATCGTCACCCGGTTATCCCCCGGTACGAGGCGCATATTCGGCGGGGGCGGCGCCGAGCTGGTAATCCAGTGTATCTGCGATTCCCTGCCGTTCACACCCGTCTGGTACTCGCTGAAGCCCGCCCCGCCCTTGTAGCATTTGACGTAGTTCCAGGCCCATTGCTCGATCCGGCAATCGATATTGCTCCAGCAGATCTCTCCCTTGGGTATGTCGATCAGGGATGGATCACCATCGCACGGATCCGGGTCCCACATCTCTATTGGACCGGGCACGGGGGTCTCGCGCCCGCGGACGCCGGTCTTGGGGTCAT
>DAOVFR010000270.1 GCA_030672805.1 Candidatus Krumholzibacteriota bacterium | reverse complement strand
TCATGATAGGTCCGTAATTAATGAAAGACCTGCGCACCCCGGACTGAAAGGATAATCGATGGACGGTCATACCGGAAAACGCTCTTCAGCCATTGCGGTTCTCTACTGTGCAGGCGCGGCGATGGTGTTTCTCGCCGGCTGCACCGGAGCCCCGCCCGGTGTGCGGAAGGCGGAAACACCGGAATCCACCGTCTCTTCCGAACCGTCCGCCTCGGAAGTTATCCTCGATTCCAGGCTTCTTGCCCAGAACAGTGATTTCGAATCCGCGGCCGTCAAACTCGAGAATCTTGTTGAACGGGAAGGAACAAACATCGAGGCGCTGAGACTGCTTGCATCAGTCTACTCGGCCCTCGAACTAAAAGACAAATCGTCAGCGATGTGGGAACGGGTCGCAATGCTCGACCCGGCCGATGCCGAAGCTGCATACGAAATTGGCATCTCCCTCGCCCGGAACAAGAAGTGGAGCGATCTCCGGTCCAGGATGTCCGCGGCAGAAGCGGCGGGCGTATCCGACCCACGACTCTTCCTGCTGCGCGGGGAAGCCGCCCTCGAGCTCGGTTACCGGGGCGAAGCGCAAAAATACCTTGCCAGGGCCTCCGTGCTCGAGCGGGCAAATTACATGCTCGGCAAACTCTTCTATAACCAGGGCAGATACGCGAAGGCCGAGGAGGCATTCCGGAACGTCATAGCCGACAATCCAGTGAACCAGCCGGCCCATCTGCACCTCGGCTTCCTCGAGTATCACAAGGGCAACATGAAGAGGGCGCTCAAACACTACGGGACGGCCGTAAAGCTGAACCCCTCCGATCCCCTGGCGACCCTGAGCCTCGCTGCGCTGTTCGAGGAAATGAAACGTCCATCGGAAGCGATCCGCCATTACAGGAAGGGTCTGACGCTGCGCGGCATCCACCGGGACAGAAAAAGAAAGGCATACATCTCGCTGAACCGCCTGCTGCTCGCGCAGAACAGAACGGGCGAGGTGATCGCCACCGTCAGGAAGGGGTTGGCGGAATTCCCGAACTCGGGCGGCCTCCACTTCTTCTGGGGAGAAGCACTGCTGAGGGAAGGCAGAAGGGACGAGGCCCGTACAAGGTTCAAGCAGGCCGCCAGGGACCCTATCTGGAAAGAACTCGCACTCAAACGGCTCCACTCGATCTGATATAAGACAATTGACTTGAACGGTCGCCACCGGAATACTATGCTCTCACACTGAAGGGAACGACTGCACGGATATGAAACGCGCCGGCTCAGCAGCACTTTTCAAGAGCGGATGGATGGCGCTGGCCGTCATCATGCTCGCCGCGGTCTTTCTGTGGATAAACTGGTACTACTACCAGCGGACCAAGTTAAGCCTCGACGAGGATTTCGGCTTCCGGCTCAGAACACTCGCTTCGCTCGTCGCGTCGAGCGTCGATCCAGACAACATCCCCCTCCTCGTTCCCTATGACCTCGAACATGACACCGACGAAAAACTCGTCTCGACGCTTCTCGAGATCAGCACCGACCACTCCCTCTCGAACATACTCATCGTGCGGGAGGATGGTATCACCCTCTTCTCCCTGCAACCCGGCATCTTTCCCACGGGAGAGGTCTACCCGCACTGGAACATGGATTATCCCGCAATCATCGGGGCCCTCGAGGGAACACCGACAGCAACCGCCCTGTACCGGGCGCTCGACGGAACGTACCTGAAGGCGGGATACGCGCCGGTGCCGCTCGACGCGGCGCATGCAGTGGCGTTCGTGGCGGTCGAGGCGAATGTCGATTTCCTGCACGGTCTGAACGAACTCAGGAATATACTGATCCTGGCGACTGCAATATCGATCATCGGTATCGTTCTCTTCATCTGGTTCGTCGAGAAAGCAACGGGCTCGCTGATCCGGGTGCAGGAATCGCTAATGAGGGCGGAGACCCTTTCCTCGATGGGACGCATGGCGGCAGGGATCGCGCACGAGATCAGAAACCCGCTCTTCATCATCAGGAGCTCGGCCGAGAAGCTCAAAGCAAGCCATCCGGACGAAGCCGACGAGATCGACGGTTTTATCATCGAGGAAGTGGACAGGCTCAACAACACGCTGACCGATTACCTTCTCTTCTCGCGGAACGAACCTGCCCCGTGGCATCCACTCGATCTCGCAACCACGCTCAGGCGAAGCATCCGGCTGGTGGAGAACTCCGGCGAGAAGGGCTCGATCACGTTCGAGACTCGCTTCGGTATCGAGAAGGCGCCGTTCATCGGCGAGGAGAAGAAGCTGCAGCAGACTTTCCTGAATATTCTGCTCAACGCCCGCCAGGCCATTCAGGACGCGGGCGTGATCACGATCTCGATACATGTGAACGATAAATACTACATCATACGGTTCGATGATACCGGCGCGGGAATCCCGGAGCGCGAACTCGAGAAGATCTTCGAACCGTTCTACACAAACAAGCCCGGCGGGAGTGGACTCGGGCTGCCGATCGTGAAACGGATCATCGAGGACCACGGCGGTTCCGTTTTGGTTCAAAGCAGGGAAGGCGCCGGCACGTCCGTTACCATCACACTGCCTGTAAAAAACATTTCCAGGGGAGACAGAGATGAGCAGGATACTCATCGTCGATGACGAGGAAAAAATCGTACAGCTTCTCAAGGACCGGATCATCCAGGAAAGGTACAACGTTTCCTCGTGCACGAGCGCCGAAGAGGCACTTTCCGTGATCGAGAAAGACGATTACGATATCGTGCTGTGCGACCTGCAGCTCGGGGGGATGAACGGCCTCGAGCTCCTGCGTAGGACAAAGAAGATTTCTCCATCGGCCGATTTCGTCATCATGACGGCCTACGCCAGTGCAGCCACGGCAGTCGAGGCGATGCTTGAAGGCGCGTACGAATACTTGATTAAACCATTTCAGATGGACGAGGTCATCCTGCTGCTCAAGCGGATCCAGGAACGCCGTGATCTCGTATCGGAGAACCTCGCCCTGAGGGAACGTATGGCGGCGGCCACGCCCGGCGGTACGATCATCGGCCGTTCCCCCGCGATGGACGGCATCAGGGAAACCATCTCGAAGGTGGCGCCGACGGATACACCCGTTCTTATACAGGGCGAGAGCGGAACGGGAAAGGAGCTCGTTGCCGCCGAGATCCACGGAGGCAGCAAACGGGTCGGGAAACCGTTTATCGTCATCAATTGCGCGGCCTTACCGGATAATCTCCTCGAGGCCGAACTCTTCGGATTCGAGAAGGGCGCCTTCACCG
>DAOVFR010000218.1 GCA_030672805.1 Candidatus Krumholzibacteriota bacterium | reverse complement strand
ATCCATCTATCGCGTCGAACATCCGCTCGATGCCGTCGGCCAGATCGTCGCCCTGCGCGATCAGCTTAGCCGCGAGCTCAGTTATGTTGATTTTACCGTCGCCGACCTCGCTGAACGTAATTCCCTTTTGCAGCAGTTCCTCGCCCAGTTTCCCCGCGTTGCTGACGAACCCGTCGGTTACGATGCAGAAAGGACCGAGCCGGGATCTCAGGTATATCGGCTGCTCGTCCAACGCGCTCACCACACCGATCCCCGTGTTGCCCTTGATGCGGTCCAGGTCGTCGTAGAACTTCGACTTGAACTGGCTGTTGCAGATGTTGTGTATCTGGCGGATGAAATCATCACCGTGAACGGCGATGCCGCCGAACTGTGTTCCCAGGTGGGAATGGTAATCCGTTCCGAACAGAAGCAGCTCGGCGCAGTTCTCCCTGGAAGCAACTCCAAAAAGACCACTCATGCTCAACCTCCGATGTGCGAGACCAGTCTGCCGGGTAATCGGGTATAGGGAAAAGAAAGATGATACGCCACCGGCCTGATTTTCTCAATGAAAAACATTGAAGGCGGGGCGTATTATTTCAGGTGGTGTTCGAACCAGTCGACGACGCGACCGACGAGATCGACCTGGTGATAGATCTCGCGGAAACCGTGTCCCTCGCGGGGATAAGCCACCATCTCCACGTGGACGCCGACCTGCCTGAGCCCGTTATACAACTCGTACGCCTGTCCGACCGGCACGCGAGCGTCATCCCCGCCATGGAGGATCAGCGTCGGAGTACGGGCCTGAGCAACAAAGCTGACGGCTGAGCGGTTCCGGTAGGCTTCCAGACGCACGTACGGGATATCCCTGAGGTACCGGCTCAGGAACGTCGGCGTGACGTCGGTCGTCCCGTGGAAGCTGAGAAGGTTCGTTACCCCGGCGCCGACGACAGCCGCGGCGAACCGCCGGGTCTGCGTAATGGCCCAGGAGGTCATGTAGCCGCCGTAACTCCAACCGCCGATTCCGATCCTCGAACGGTCCGCGTAGCCCCCGTTCACGAGAAAGTCGGCGCCTGCAAAAATATCCTCGAGATCTCCCCCACCCCAGTCGTCGAAGTTCGCCCGCGCAAAGCCGATGCCGTACCCGAGACTCCCGCGCGGGTTGGGGCACAGCACGACGAATCCCCGGCATGCAAGCGGAACGGCCCATTCGTGCCACGACCCGTGCCACCCCAGCCACCATGCCCACATGGGCCCGCCGTGGATCAGCAGGACGGCCGGCGCCTTGCCGTCCTTCTTGAAACGGGGCGGAGTAAAGAGAACTCCCTCGATCTCCGTCCCGTCCCTGCTCGTCCATCTCACCCGCTGCGCGCGGGGAAGATCGAGTTCCGACAGCCACGGGTTGACATCGGTCACACGGTCGTTCTTCCCGAACAGCCCGCGCTCCTTGAGCCACAGGTCCGGCGGCGATTGCGCGCTTCCCTTGAAGTACGCGAGCCTGTTGCCGTCCCTCGAGATAGCGAAGAAAGGCCCCCGGTAGTACGGGACCTTGAGCTCCTCGACCTGTTCGATCTTCCCGTCTTCAAGCGAAAGGTAGGCGAGCCTGGCGGTGACGCCGGCCATCTCGAGCACCACGAGATGCTCGCCGTCCGGGTGCCAAACGGGGTACCGCAGCGTGCTGCGGAGATTTCTTCCGAACAGGCGCAGCTTGCCTCCGTCCGCACCGACGACCGCAACAACCGGCACACCGACCGTCACATCGGAGTGCACGAGTGTGTAAGTGAACGTGATCGCGGTTCCGTCGGGCGACCAGTCCGGAACACCCCCGGCGCGTTCCGAAAGTACAATACGGTTCCCGTTCGAGATATCCAGCACCTCGAGACGGGCATGCCAGTACATCTCGTCCGATGCCGGCCTGTCCGAAACGATCATCGCTATCCTAGAACCGTCCGGCGACCAGGCGATTGCCTGTACGTGAAGGCTGTCCGGGGAAGCAATTTCCCCCTTCCCCGTTGATGAATCGACCAGCCAGAGACGGTCGAACCGGTCCTCACCCCCGATGACGACCTCGTCATCACCGCGCTCCTTCTCACCCTTCACCCGCTCGGGAAGGGGCTCACGCACGACAACGGCAAATAAATTTCCGCCGGGGTTCCATACGAAGGAACCAACCCCTTCCTCGAAATCGGTGACCTTCACCGCCTCGCCGCCGTCGAGCCTGATCTTGTAGACCTGGTCGGTGCCGCTCGTTTCCCTGTCCGAGAGAAAGGCGAGCCACCGGCCGCCGGGCGACCATGCAGGAGCCTTCTCCCTGCCCGGCCCGAAGGCGAAGCGTCTCGGGCCCCGCTTCCCTTCGAAATCGACCACCCACACCTCGCTGTCGTAAAGCTTCTCTCCCCGCACTGTATCGGGCGGCACGTGCAGAACATACGCCACCCAGTCGCCGCCGGGCGAGAACGCCGGATCGCTGAGATACGCAAGCTTCTGAATGTCCGCCGGGGAAAAGCATCCGCCGCCCGCGCAAACCGCTCGACCACCCGTTATCAAAAAGAGCAAGACCGTATACAGGATCCCTCTTGCAGTTCTCGAAAACATGATAACCTCCAGTGCTTCGACATAGGGAAGGATACCAGAATGCCATTATGAGGCAAGAACGGTTTTCGATCTCCGTCACGGTGCCGCATACGCAGCCGCCGGGCGGAGACGGCGGCAACAACGATAAAATGCTTTTTACTTCAGAACTTCTTTCGCTACACTGATTTGAGACTGCGATTCTCAGGTGCCCGGTCGAAATCGATCCCCCGGCCGGCGTGGAAAGGAGAGTTATGTCCGGTAAGGAACCGGATCCGATCGATAACGGAACCGAAAGAAGCGCCCCGTTCACCGGGAGTGTCTGGCAGCGGATCTCCCTGATCGCGCTCCTCTGGGCGATCTGCGTCCTTACGTACGGGGGAATCGCCGACAACTACCTCTTCAACGATGATTTCTCCTGGCTTCGTGAAGCGCGCCTCGACATGTCGTGGGGAAATCTTCTCACGCACCGGGTCGTCGACTTCTTCCGCCCCGTGATCAACCTCTCGTTCTACCTCATGGAACGGGCTTCGCCCGGAAACGTGCGATTCCACAACACCTTCAACCTGATGCTCCACTTCCTCAATACGCTCCTCGTATACCATCTCGTTCAGGCGCTCCTCGATAACGCGAGGGTCTCCATTGTCACCGCTATCCTGTTTGCGATAACGAGCGTACACACGGGCGCCGTTCTATGGATCAGTGCGAGAACGACGCTGCTGTCCTCGCTCTTTCTACTCGCTTCCCTGTCAATCGTCGCATCGCGCAGGGAGAAGGGAACCGCGGCCGTCACCGTCTCGGTGTTCCTTTATATAGTCGCGCTTGCCGCCAAGGAAACGGCAATCGCTGGATTTTTCCTCGTCTTTCTGCTCTACCTGTTCAGGAAAGCGGATCCCCGGCGGCCGCAGGTCCGCGCGGCGACGCTCATATCCTTCACGGCCGTATCGGCCGCCTACCTCGTCATCAGGAAAGCGGTCATGGGCGGGTTCCTGCAATCCAACTGGAACATCGGGGGACACATCCTGAGAAACGCAGCGGGCGGACTGCTCTACCAGTTCTACCCGTGGCCGGTCTTCTCGATCTGCTGCCCGGGTGCAACCCGCATACCCGAACCGGGTCACCCTTTCATACCCGAAATTCTCGTCATCCCGCTGGCGGCGCTGCTGCTCTGGGCGGGGGAAGCTTCGAAGAAGCTCCACACCTTTGCCTTCGCCCTCGCCTGGACCGTCCTGGCGCTTCTTCCCGCCGCACCGTTCCACTACAGGTTCTTCTCAACCGTTTCGATAACACAGACCAGGTATTACTACCTCTCGTCGGTCGGATCGGTCTTGCTGATCGCGCTTCTTCTCTCGATCCTCTGGAGCTCGAAGTCGAGGATCAAACGATACTCGTGCCTGCTGCTCTTCCTCGTGCTGTGCGCCGGTTACATGGTCAGGGTCGACAGGCTCGAGAAGAAGTGGGATAAGTTCACCGGAATGTACCGCGAGGTGATCACGGTCATCGAGGAGGAAACGGCAAAACATCCGGGAATCGCGACACTGGCGATCGAGGATCCACCCCTCGCGTTCCCGTACATCGCAGATGCGCTCGTCATGAACGGCCCGGGGCACCGGGTTATCGAGGTAACCGGCGGGCGCGAGAGCGCCATGGTCTTCAGGCCGTGCCTTTACATCTCCTACCGTGGAGACGTCCCACGCATCATGCGGATCGAGAAGCTGGAATGAAA
>DAOVFR010000083.1 GCA_030672805.1 Candidatus Krumholzibacteriota bacterium | reverse complement strand
CTGATGACAGTATCTACTGCCTGAACGGGGACGGCTCGGCGGTGCCCGGCTGGCCGGTGCCCGTTGAGGACGCGGGTGCAAATATCTCGGCAAGCCCCGCCGTCGGCGATATAGACGACGACGGCGATATGGAGATCGTCGTTCAGAGCAGCTCGGCGAGGGTGTACGGTCTCAATCACGACGGCACATGTATGAGCGGCTGGCCTAAATGGGTCTACAGCAACGCCTTCTTTGTCGGGTCTCCCGCCCTCGGTGACCTTACGGGCGACGGCAAGCTCGAAGTCATTATTCCGAGCGCGAGTGAGCTCTGTTACGCGTTCAGGTACAACGGTGGCACGCTCCCGGGGTGGCCGCAGCCATACGCAAGCTCGGCCAACACGGAGTGCTCGGTGGTCATTGCCGATCTTGACGGTGACGGGAGTCTCGATATCATCCTCGGCAGCGAGGAGGGGCTCCTCAATGCATGGGACGCCGGCGGCAACTACATCCCGGGATTTCCCGTGATGCTCAGCGGCTTCGTCCGCGGTACTCCGATGGTCCACGATCTGGACCTCGACGGCGATCTCGAGCTGATCGCTTCATGCTGGGATCAGAACATCTATGTCTGGGACCTTTCGGCTGACAGATACCACGGATGCATGGTTTGGAACGGATTCCATGGGAACGTGCACAACACCGGCTGGATGGACTTCGTCGGTCCAACGCCGGCGGAGATCATGGCCTGGCAGCACCGGTTCGTGCACGGGCACATCGAACTGAGCTGGCAGGTGATCCCCGAATTCACCAGTTGGAACCTGTACCGCCGGGAGGCCGGCAGCGGGTACGAGATCCTCTATAGCGGGCTCGAATCGGATGAAACGGGATACATCCATTTCATCGATCGTGCATCGGAAGAGGGGTTGACGTACGGTTACCGGCTCGAGGCCGACGGGCGGCCCGGTCTGTACATCGATACCGACGATATCGAGGTGCCGGTCGCGCATGCACGCCTGTATCAGAACCATCCAAATCCTTTCAACCCGACGACCACGATCGCTTTCACCGTTCCGGGAGGGAGCGGCTCGCGGTCAGGAGTGCTCATCGCCGTCTACGACGTGAGGGGAGCGCGTGTAAAGACCCTCGTGAACGAGGCGCTGCCCGGCGGCAGGCATACGATACGTTGGAACGGGACGAATCACCGCGGCGAGCCGGTCGCAAGCGGCGTCTATTTTACCAGGATGGTTGTTGGCGGGGTGAAGGATACGAAGAAGATGGTCCTGCTCCGTTGAGTGTGTGCGGTTACATTCAAGAATGAAACGTACGGCGGAGCCATCGGGATAATCCCTGCTCCGCCGTTTTTATTCCTTGTTAGTCCTGATGTACCGCTCCAGTTCCTCGTACGTATGGAAGTGGAGGTCGAAGCCGTAGTCGTCGTCGAACTCGCACTCGTCGGTAGTGTGGCTCCTGCAGATGCGGGGTCTCCTGGTGTATATAAGGCAGCGCTTGATCGGGTCGTAAAACCTGCAGGGTGAGCGGACAAGAAGGTACCAGCGATCCTCGTTCACGTAAATCTCCGTATCCCTGTGGGCTATGATCCACAGGAGGTCATCGTAGTCACCGTCGTTTTCCGGCTCATCTATCTCGATCGAGAAGTACATGCAGCACTTCGCCGGAATGCATTCGTCGCATATTTCGCTGCTGAACTGTTCCTTCTTTTCCCTCTTTTTTCTTTTTTTACCGCTCATTACCGTCCCTTCCATATCGTAGTAACTGCAAAGAATATATATAAAATAAAGTGATAGTCCGATCAACAGTCAAATTGCCGCCGAGCCCCGACGATCCCTGGTAAAGTGCATTGACAATCCTCGATATGTTGGTGTATCTTGCCTATACCTGAAATTGTGTAGAAAAGAGAATTTTTTACGATTCTCAATAATCCTTTATTAAGGAAAGAACAATGCAGTTCCTGCTTACCGAAGAAGAACGTTTGCTGCGAAAAACCGCCCGGGATTTTGCCCGGAAGGATCTTGCACCGGTCGCAGCCGAATGCAACGAGAAGGGCGAGTTCCCGCAGGGAATCTTCAAAAAGCTCGGAGAACTCGGATTTATGGGGATCACCGTTCCCGAGCAGTACGGCGGTGTGAATCTCGGTTACTTTTGTCTTGCTCTTGCGCTCGAGGAGATCAGCAGCGTGTGTGCCTCGACGGCCGTGACGGTGTCGGTACACAACTCGCTGGTGAACCTGGCGATCCTGAAATACGGCAGCGAGGAACTGAAGGAGAAGTACCTGCCGGAACTCGCAGCGGCGGACATGCTGGGTGCGTTTGCCCTGACCGAACCCGACGCGGGGAGCGATGTCACGGCAATGCGCCTGTCCGCGGTGAAGAGGGGCGACGAATATATCCTCAACGGCACGAAGATATTCATATCAACCGGCGACAGGGCGGGCGTTATCATCGTTTTCGGAAGGACCGACCTAAACGAAAGGACGAAAGGCATCAGCGCTTTCGTCGTCGAGCCGTCGTTCCCCGGATTTTCCGTGGGAAAGTCAGAGGACAAGATGGGACTCAAGGCTTCGACGACGGTTGAGCTCGTTTTCGAGGACTGCCGCGTGCCCGCGGCCAATCTCCTCGGTGAGGAGGGGATGGGGATGTGCATAGCCCTGGACAGCCTCGACGGCGGTCGTGTAGGGATCGCTGCACAGTCGATCGGCATCGCCCGGGCGGCGCTCGACGAGGCTGTCATCTTCGCACGCGAACGAAAGCAGTTCGGCAAACGGATCATCGATTTCCAGGCGACGGGATTCAAGATTGCCGATATGGCCACCGATCTCGAGGCGGCCAGGCTGATGGTCTACCTTACAGCGAAGCTCCGGGACGCCGGAGAGCCGTACACGAAGGAAGCCGCGATGACCAAGCTGTTCGCGACGCGTGCGGTGAACCGGATAGTGTACGACGCGCTCCAGATTCATGGGGGCGCAGGCTACACGAAGGAGTTCCTGATCGAAAGACTGTTCCGGGATGCTCGTGCTCTCGAGATATACGAGGGCACGAGCGAGATCCAGCGCATAGTTATAATGAAGAAGCTACTGGAAGAATACGATCAGATGTTCCCGTCCTGATCCGGATGGAACCGGGTACATCGAAAGGAGGAGAGGCATTGAAGATACTCGTGCTGTTGAAACGTGTGCCTGACACGGAGGCCAGGATACTGATCAACCAGGAAGGAACCGGGATCAACGAGCAGGGTGTGAAGTTCGTGATCAACACATATGACGAGTACGGCATCGAACAGGGTCTGCGCATCCGGGAGCAGGTCGGCGGCGACAGCAAGGTTACCGTCGTCTGCATGGGTCCCGGGGAAGCCACCGAGCTGATTCGAACGGCCCTGGCCATGGGCGCCGACGACGCCGTCCATATCTGTGACCCGGCCCTGGGAAAGCCCGATCCCTTCACGTCGGCGATAATTCTGGCCAAGGCGATAACCGACGAAGGCTTTGATATCATCTTCTGCGGCAAGCAGGCGATAGATGATGACATGGCCCAGGTCCAGAGCATTCTGGCCGAGATGCTGGATATCCCCCAGGTCAACGTGGTTGCCGTGTTCGAGCTTTCGGATGACGGGACAAAAGCAACGGTTCGGCGCAGGATAGAGGGAGGGGACGAGAAGGTGGAGGCGCGGTTGCCTGCGATCTTCTCCTGTGAAAAGGGCTTGAACGAGCCCAGGTACGCATCGCTTCCCGGTATTATGAAGGCGAAAAAGAAAGAGATACGGACAAAGACGCTTGCGGATCTCGGTTTCGGCGAGGTCCCCGGCGGTACGCGAAGCAGGGTTCTGAAATGGCTGCCGCTTCCGAAGGGTGCGGAATGCAGGATGGTGGAAGCCGAGGAGATGAAGGACGCGGTGGCCGAGCTGGCCCGGCTGCTTCGGGAAGAAGCCAAGGTCATATAAGTGCTGGGAGGATTCTATAATGACAAATGACGTACTGGTATTCGGCGAGATCAGGAATGGAGAACTGAAGAAGGTAACGAAGGAATTGATCGGCGCGGCGCGCCTGATCACCGAGGGGACCGGCGGGAATGTCGATGCAATTCTGATCGGGAAAGATGCGGGAAGCGCGGCTGAACAGATCAGCGATTTCGGTCTCCGTACCATCACTGTCGCCGGGGACGGGATCCTGGACAACTACTCGACGGAAGGATACGCGAAGGTTTTCTCGGAAGTGGTCAAGGCCGGATCCCCCGCCTATGTCCTGCTCGGGGCTACCGCCATGGGCAGGGACCTGGGTCCGCGCGTGACTGCCAGGGTCGACGGTGTGATGTTCAGCGACTGCGTCGATCTCAGGTTCGAGGAGGGGCGGTGCGTGGTGAAGAGACCCGTCTATTCCGGCAAGCTCTTCATCGAGATCGCACCGGAAGGTGAATGGACGACCTTCATTTCGATCAGGCCGAACAATCTTCCGCCGGCCGGGCCTTCCGGGGGAGCCGCGGAGATCGTTCAGCGGCCCGCCGGCGTGACTGCTGAATCGATCAGGGCGATCGCCACGGAGATCATCGCCCTTTCGGGCGGACGGCCCGATATCACGGAGGCTGAAATAATAATTGCCGGCGGACGGGCGATTAAGGGCGCGAGCAACTTCAGGATCATCAATGAACTTGCCGACCTGCTCGGGGGGGCCGTCGGGGCGTCGAGAGCGGCCGTCGACGCGGGGTATGCGGATCAAGCCATTCAGGTGGGACAGACTGGCAAGGTGGTCAATCCGAAGCTCTATATCGCGTGCGGTATCTCGGGGGCAATTCAGCACCTCGCGGGGATGAGGACTTCCAGGGTGATTGTTGCGATCAACAAGGATCCGAATGCCCCGATTTTCGAAAAATCGAATTTCGGGATCGTGGGAGATCTGTTCGAGGTTGTGCCGATGCTCACCGGGGAGATCAAGACGATGCTGTAAGGGAAGTCGAAACGACGATGTTCGAGGATGGACTCATAGCCAGGGACAGGGAGGACGTGAAGGTCTTCGATATCGCCGAGGTGCTGCTCAGCGTATGCGGCGGCTGCATCGGGTCGGGGGAACCGCACGAGACGTAACAGGGTCCGGGTGGCCCGCTGTCGGAAAAAAAGGAACCGTCCACATGGCAGCGGGCGGTTCCTTCGCATTTCTCGCCGGATGTGCCGGTTACTCTTTCCAGCCTATGGCTTCGACAGGGCAGTTATCGATCGCATCCTGGATCTCGTCCTCGTCGGCGCCTTCCGCATTATAGACAACCGCGAGGTCATCCTTCATCTCGAACACGTCACCACAAGTATCCACGCATAGCTCGCAGCCGGTGCAGAGATCAGCATCAATAACCGGTACCTTTGCCATTTCTAACTCCTTTGCTAAAAGCCTACATCGGTAGATACCAAGCAGTCAGAATGTTGTCAAGTGAAAACCTAGAATTGTTTCGTCAGCGATACCGAGATCAGGGTGATCGAGAAATCGTCGTCGCGCCGCTCATGACGTTCCGGGTCGTGCGAGACGTAAAGATTGAGGGAAAGTTCACGGGGCATCGAGAAGCTGCCCATGAGCGAGAGGCGGTTGAAAAAGAAATCTGAGTACAATTCGTTTCCCGCGATCACGTAATCCCTGTAGCCCGGTTCGTAGGAGGCGGAGATCCATATCCCGTTCGCACCGAAGTAGTCGATTCCCAACATCATCGATCCTTCCATGTACTCTTCTTCTTCGAAGTCGCTGCTGAACATCCCTGCGAAACGGGGCTCCGCGTATATAGAGGTGTGCCCGCGCACGGGATACTTCGCCCTTAGTCCTGCACGGAGGAAATGCGTATCGAAATAGATGGTTGTCGGGTCGTCGTACATGGTGAGCTCGGACTCCGCCTTGATCGAATAGGTCCTGCCGTTCGTTTCGTTGAATGTCAGGTCAATGAGTGAGAAGATCATCCAGTACGAGCTCCTGATCGATTCCCGGTAGTCGCGGCGGTCGGTGCTGACCGTGAGATTGAACATTGTGCCGGAGCTCCCGGCGAGCTGGAGTTCCAGGTCTACAATGCTTCTCCTGTAGCTTAGCGCCGTTGTGTCGGGAGCCTCCTTGAACCCGACCGCCGCACCGAACCTTATCATCTTTTCGAAGTAGGAACCGGCGGTAAATTCCATCCCGCCGTCGATATACCTGTAATCGTAGTCGAAATCGGTTTTCTCGTCGTAATCGGTGGCTTCGAACCTGCTTTTCCAGCCCAGGCTGATCGATTCCGAGATGAGGCGCCTGATCTTGAGGAATGTGTTCGACTGAATGTAGTCGTTGCCGAACGTGTAATCGCTTCCCTTGTTGAAATGTTTCCAGCGCACGTTTCCCCTGAGGCTGATCCTCGTCGACTTCCAGTGGGAGAGCGAGAGTTCTCCATCGAGGTTGTCGTCGACCGTCTGGTTTCCGTACCTGAAGAGATTTCGGAGTGATGATTTCGTCTTGCCCCGCTCGAACGCGATCGAATTGCCGAGACCCGCGTGGAACTCGTGGACGGCCTCGACCGTATCATCTTCGAGTATCGTGAACCTGTCTATGAAAGAATCGTAGCCGAGAGTGAAACGATGCTTGACTTCCGCAGGTTCGGCCGGACCCGGCAGGGTCGGCAGAATAAGCAGTGCCGCGGTGCAGGACCGGATGATGAATCGCCGGTATCGGGAATGGAAGCCTTTGTTCAGTATCAAGGAGTTTGCCTTAATAGTAGTTCAGCTTCGCTGAGGAGCTTGATTGCCAGAACCGGATTACCCTCCAGATAGATCTCCTCTGCTATTGTTACAATTGATTCTATTTCAATCAACCTAATGTTTGTACTTCCTTTCGATTTGCGATCGCGGAGCTCGCCGATGATCTCCGCGTGCATCTCTATGAAAAGATCCTCGTACAGCGGCGCGTAGAGGGTGGAGTCGGCGACCGCCTCTTGTCCGTATTCATTGGCAGGGGAACCCTCTTCGACAGCCGGTCCGGCCCCGGGCGGCGCCGGGGCGCAGCGGGCCAGCAGGATCAATGACAGAACCGCAACGCACAGCCCGGTCAGTTTGTACATGCTTCCCTTACGCGGTTGTACAGGTTCCGTGCGATGTGAGCCTCCGCCGTGGCCATCCGCAACTTATCGTCTTCGAGGTGCTTTCGCGCTTTCGCCAGGTGGTCGTCCCCGCGGTCCATCAGGGTTGCGGCTCCGGGCGCCGTACAATTCTCGATGATCGGTCCGAGCTCGTTACGGTAGTTTTCTATTCGTTCGATCTCGGAGGAGACCTTTTCGCCGTTCAGCCCGTCCTTATCGACTTCGGCCGCTCTGCGGAACAGTTTTCTCGCCTCGGCGATCAGGCGTCTCGCCTCCTCGATGCGTCCCTCTGCTATTTCTTCCTCGGCCATTCTCATGAGTCTTTTTCCTTGTTTGATGAGTTCCATCGCTTTCGGGTCAATGTCGCCCCTGCGAGAGACAATCTCCTCGGTTCTCTCGAGAAGCCTGTTGATCTCGTCGAGCAGCCTTCCAGGATCGGATGTGTTCTTCGACGGGATCTGGCGGATCAGGTTCCTGAGAATCTTCTCGCATTTCTCCAGTGCGAGCCTGGCGGCGTGGTACCTGCCCTCTCTCAGCAGATCCTTTGCTTTCTCGAGCTGTTCCCCGGCCATCACCAGCCGGCGCGTCGCCTGCTCGTTGCCGTGTTCGGCGACCCTTTCCCGTGAGCGCTCGATGAGCCTTTCAAGAAGTTCGACCCTACGCTCGGCAAGTATCTTCAGGTTGCGAATGTTACGGAATCGCCCGTCCGCCTGGATGCTCAAGGTCCGGGCGTTCTGGGCCAGCTTCAGGGCAAGCTGCAGGCGGAGCTGGTGCGCGTTGATCTGTGCTTTCTCGAGCAGTGACCGCGATTCATCCATGAGTCTGTTAATGAGTCTGTCCTTTACTCCCGAATCGATCAGCATACCGCGGAGCTTCAACAGCCGGTTGTACGTCTCCTCGGCCGTCCGGGCGAGCTGACCGGCGGTCTTCGTATCGGAACGGGCCATCCCGATCGCATGCCAGGCTTCCTGCCTCGCCCCGAGAGTGAGCTGCAGAACGGATCTGAAAACCCTGTTAGCGGAATCGAATTGGTTCCTCGCCTGGTTCTGGAGCCCCTTCGCCCTGCCCAACGATATGCGTGCCTTCTGGCTCACGCTCTCCATCACGATCTCCTGGGCGATTGCTATCACTTCATCCGTTTTTGCGAGGGCCTCGATCAGGGTTGTCTCGTCGTTGGATGGCTGGGCCGGCGCCGGGGTGGGTAGCACCATCAGCAGGATTACTGATGCCAGTATGAGTTTCATCTGTATTGTCCGCCATTTCATGATCGGTTGGCTCCTTTCGTATATTTCTCTGTTCATAAATAATGGCAATTGGTGTGCCACGCACCGGGATAACAAGTATCCGTTTATTATTAAATAAGTTAGCTTATTCTCAGGCCGGACCGGCTGACAGGGTTGTGTACCATACGGTACGGTTTTGCTGAACCGTTTCGTTCATTGTCTGTCCCGTCAGCCCCTGTCGCTATCCTCCTTGCCCGTCAGGCCGAACCGCTCCAACCGGCTGTAAAGGGTCCGCCGCGTGATACCGAGGAGCTTCGCGGCCCTGCTCTTGTTGCCGCCCGCCTGCTTGAGCGCCTGTACGATGAGTGATTTCTCGATCTCCGGGAGTGATTTCTCGCCGATCAGTGATCTCAGCCTGTCTTCGGTGGAGGATGGGCCGCCGTCGGCGATCGTGATGTGCTCTGTTTCGAGTGAATCCGGCCCGGCGAGGATGACGGCGCGCTCGAGGATGTTTCTCAGCTCCCGGACGTTTCCCGGCCACGAGTAGCCGATCAGCCTGGCTGTCACCTCGTCCGATAGCGCGCCGCCCCGGTATTTCAGGCTCTGCAGGAAGCTGTCGGCTATCGGCACGATATCCTCCTTCCGCTCGCGAAGCGGCGGGATGATCACGGGAAAGACGTTGAGCCGGTAGAACAGGTCCTCGCGAAACAGCCCGTTCTTCACCTGTTCCTGGAGGTTTCTGTTCGTCGCCGCGATGATTCTCACGTTGACCGTAACCGGTTTCGAGCTGCCGAGGGGCAGGAATTCACCCAGTTCAATCGCTCTCAGAAGTTTTACCTGCAGGC
>DAOVFR010000202.1 GCA_030672805.1 Candidatus Krumholzibacteriota bacterium | reverse complement strand
AAGAGGCTCAGGGCCAGGATCGACCCGTTCAGGGATAAACTGCCCCCCGGGATGCGGATCGAGACGGTGTTCGACCAGACCGTCAGCGTGTCGCGGCGTGTAAACGGTTTCTTCGCGAATTTCATTCAGGGCGTTTTCCTCGTGGGTCTCGTTATCGTGTTCTCGCTCGGATTCAGGGCGTCCGCCATCGTGATGCTTGCCATTCCCTTCTCCGTACTGATCGCAATCGGCCTGGTAGATGCGAGCGGATACGGGCTGCAGCAGATGACGATCGTCGGACTGGTTATCGCCCTTGGGCTGCTCGTCGACAATGCGATCGTTGTCGTCGAGAATACGTCCCGGTTCATGCGGAAAGGGCACGGGAACGTCGAGGCCGCCGTGCTGGGAACAGAGCAGGTCGGATGGCCCATCGTAAGCGCCACCGTAACGACGGTGCTCGCGTTTCTGCCGCTGTTACTTAACAGGAGCGTATCGGGGGAATTCATTCGGAGCATGCCGCTTACGGTCATCTTCACGCTGTTGGCGTCATTGTTCATTTCACTGGTCCTTACGCCGTATCTGTCGGCGACCTTTCTCAGGACGACACCCCGGAGCCGCCCCGGGAAGTTTCAAAGATTTCTCAACGTTTTCATCGAGAAGCGGTATCGACGCATCATCACCTACGCACTCGGGCGGCCGAAACGGGTGCTTGCCCTGGCGCTGCTCATGTTTGCCGTCAGTCTCTCGCTGTTCCCGCTGCTCGGATTCAGCCTTTTTCCGAAGGCCGAGAAGACCCAGTTGATGATCGATATAGATACACCGGATGGTACGAGTCTCGACGGGACCGGGCATGTTGCAAGGTACGTGGAGTCGGTTTTAACCGGGCGGGACGAGGTGCTTCATTATGCGACGAACGTGGGGCATGGGAATCCGAGACTCTACTACAACATCTTTCCCAAGAGCGAACGGACCACGCATGCACAGATTTTCGTGCAACTGAAGGAGATCGGCATGAGGGACATGGATATCTTCATGGATGAGCTGCGTGTCCTGTTCGACCGCTATCCCGGAGCCGAAATCAAGGTGAAGGAGTTCGAACAGGGACCGCCCGTTGAGGCGCCTATCGAGATCAGGATCATCAATGATAACCTCCATGTCCTCGAGGATGTCTCACGCCGGATCGAGAGAATTTTCGAGACGACACAGGGCACTGTCAACATCGACAACCCTCTCGGCACGTCGAAGGTTGATCTGCACGTCAGTATCAACCGCGAAAAGGCGGCGATGCTCGGAGTGCCTATCGTCGAGATCGATCAAACGGTAAGGGCAGGTATGGCGGGGCTTCCCGTATCCACGTATCACGACGAGGAGGGGAAGGATTACGATATCGTTCTGCGCCTGCCGGTCGGCAGGAAAGCGGCCATCGAGGATTTCGACAGGTTGCGGATCGCGTCCGTGACCGGTGCGATGATTCCCCTCGGGCAGCTCGCCTCGATAGAGTTCGAGGCCGGGCCGGTCGAGATCAACCATTACAAACTCGAAAGACTCGTACGCATTACGTCCGACGTACTCGGAGGATACTCGGTCGACCGGGTAACGAAGGAGATAGTTCACGGGCTCGAGGGAATAGAGCTTCCTAAAGGCTGCCGCATCTCGGTCGGCGGAGAGCTTGAGAGCAGGGAGGAATCATTCGGCGGTCTTGTCGAGGTGATCATCCTGGCGCTGATCTCCATCATGGCGGTGCTGGTTTTTCAGTTCCGCTCCTTCCGCCAGCCGCTTATCGTGTTTTCAGCGATACCGCTCGCCGTCATCGGTTCCATGTTCGCGCTCCTGATAACGCGTAATTCATTTTCCTTCACCGCATTCGTCGGTCTCACGAGCCTTGTCGGCATCGTCGTCAACAACTCGATCATCCTTGTCGATTACACTAACAAACTGATGCGAAGCGGTGCGGACATGATCGATGCCCTGCGCGAGGCGGGTGAAACCCGTTTCACTCCGATCCTGCTGACGACTCTCACCACGATCGGCGGACTCCTCCCGTTGACGGTCGGGGGCGGCGAACTCTGGGCGCCGATGGGGTGGACGATCATCGGCGGGCTGATCGTATCGACTGTACTTACGCTCGTGATCGTTCCGGTTCTCTACAGGTTGATGGAGGGTGGAGTGGATGTGAGGCGGGAGAGGACCTGATCCCCGTCCCTCGCAAAGCGGAGGATTCGGTCACAATCAGTTGCAGAGGCTCTTACGCTGTATTACAATCCCGGAATGGGGTAAACCGGGCTCTAAAGAGGGCTTCAATTACGCTGAATCTCGTTTGAGTGGAGGAGTAGACACTGATGAAGGTGCTCATAATCGGCGGGGGCGGAAGGGAACACACGCTTGCCTGGAAGATCAGTCAATCCCCGTCTGTCGAAGCGGTATATGCGGCTCCGGGGAATGCCGGAATCGCGGAAATTGCCGAGTGCATACCGGTGTCCGCGACCGATATCGACGCACTGTCCGGATTCGCGCGGGAACATAAGATCGATCTTACCGTTGTCGGGCCCGAAGCCCCGCTCGTCGCCGGGATCGTTGATACGTTCCGGGCACGGGGCCTCGCGATCTTCGGATTCGACCGGAAGGGGGCGCGTCTCGAGGGAAGCAAGGTGTGGGCGAAAGAGTTCATGGACCGGCATGGTATTCCGACAGGTGGGTTTTCCGTATTCGACGATCCCGCCGGGGCTGCCGACGCGATCCGTGATAATTCGCCTCCTTACGTGATCAAGGCTGACGGTCTGGCAGCGGGCAAGGGTGTGTTGATATGCGGGAGTGAGGCGGAAGCGATGGACGCGATCGACAGGATCATGAAGGAGCGTGTATTCGGCGATGCCGGTGAACGGATCATAATAGAGGAATTTCTAACCGGTCAGGAGTTGTCCATCCTGGCGATTTTCGACGGCAGGACCTACCGTCTCTTTGTTCCCTCGCAGGACCACAAGAGAGCATACGATGGTGATGAGGGGCCCAACACGGGAGGTATGGGCGCCTACGCGCCCGTTCCGCTCTACGACACCGAACTCGAGCGGCGGGTGGCGAGGGAAATCATCGAACCGACATTCAACGGTATGAGGGAAGATGGGATCACGGGGGCGGGTGTTCTGTATTTCGGCCTGATCATCACCGGGGATGGGCCGAAGGTGCTCGAGTACAATTGCAGATTTGGGGATCCGGAAACCCAGGTTATCCTTCCGCTTTTCGATGGAGATCTGGCGGAGGTGATGCGCGAGGCGGTGTCACAGAATCTCGAGAAGGCGGATTTCTCGAACAGCGCCGAATCGGCGGTCTGCGTCGTCGTTGCTTCCGGTGGATACCCCGGTTCCTACCGGAAAGGTTATACGATCACTGGAATCGAGAGAGCCGGCGGGAAGGGATGTATCGTCTTTCACGCCGGAACGGCATTGGTGGATGATCGGTTGCAGACATCAGGCGGCAGGGTACTCGGTGTTACAGCGCTGGGAAGCTCCCTCGGGGAGGCGCTGGGCAGGGTTTATTCCGGTGTGGAGGAGATCAGCTTCACCGATCGTTTTTTCAGGCGTGATATCGGCGGCAAGGGGCTGCAGCAAGTATGATGGGTCCGGCGGTGTCCGGTGAATCCGCCCCGGATGCGAATGAATGGAAAGGGGTAACAATTGAAAGGCGAGATACTGGTCGCGGTGCTTATGGGAAGCGAATCGGACAGGGAGGTCATGGAAGCTTGCATTACAGAACTTGACAGGATCGGAATAGCATGCGAGCTGAAGGTTTCATCTGCACACCGGCAGCCGAAGGCGACCGAGACGTACGTCCGGGAAGCGCTCAAGAGGGGGACGAAGGTATTTATAGCAGGCGCCGGCATGTCTGCGGCGCTTCCAGGTTTCATCGCTTCGATCACGACGTTTCCCGTCATCGGTGTTCCGATCGCCAGCGGATTGCCCGGCGGAATCGATGCGCTCCTTTCGATGACCCAGATGCCTCCCGGTGTTCCCGTTGCCACCGTGGCCGTTGGAAAGGCCGGTGCCCGGAACGCCGCCGTGCTGGCTGCCGAGATCCTGTCGCTGAACGATCAAGGCTGGACGGACAGGCTCGAAGAGATGCGTGAATCATGGAGGAACCGGTAACCGGCTATTTTGACCGGGTCGAAACCCAAACGTTGACCGGCATCCTGCTGTCCGGCGGAATAGCGGTGCTTCCGACCGACACGATGTACGGGTTCCATTGCATTTCATCGTGCCCGTCGGCGATCAGGGAGATCGAGAAGCTCAAGGGGGGATGCGGGCGCAGGGGATTCATCCTGCTCGCATCCGGTATCGGTATGGTGGAACGGTTCGTGCCGGGCTGGCCCCGGGGGGTGAGGGATACCCTGTGCGGTATCTGGCCGGCTCCGCTGACGGCGATACTGCCGTCTGGAAAAGATCTCGATCCACTCGTCTCACCCGGAGGCGGCTTTGCGGTCAGGGTGCCGTCCTCGAGCCTGCTGCGCCGGCTGATATCGAGCGTGGATGTGCCCCTCGTCTCGACCAGCGTAAACAGGTCAGGAATGCGGCCGCTCACGCGGATACGGGAGATACGGCGGATGTTTCCCTCTCTTCCCGCGTACATATCACAGCGCGGCAGACACGGTGTTACGCCATCGACGATCGTCGATTTCACCGTT
>DAOVFR010000293.1 GCA_030672805.1 Candidatus Krumholzibacteriota bacterium | reverse complement strand
CAGGGATCCGACGCTCTCGAGCGAGGAGTATATCCGCGCATGGATCCGGCCGAGCTTGCCCACACCGATCACACCCGCCCTCAAGCCCCCTTTCGATGCGCTCAATCAATCCCTCCCGAAATGTGAATAGGAAACGGCTACTTGGCGATTCCCCGCTTGGAGTTTTCAATGAAATCGATGATCGTCCCGATCTCGGGCGTCCGCGGCAATTCGGTCTTGATCCGCCCGAGCGCCTGGGACACGTTCAGATCGCTCCGGTAGAGCAGGCAGAACGCCTTCTTGATAAGGACCCGCTGCTCGATCGTGAAACCGCGGCGTTTGAGACCGATACTGTTTATGCCGCCGATCCTCGGAGGATTGCCCGCAACCTTGACAAAGGGCGGAATATCCTTCGGGATCCTGCTGCCACCGCCTATAAAAGAGTGTTCCCCGATGGAAACGAACTGGTGGACCGGCACGACGCCGCCGATGATCGCATAATCATTGACAGTCACGTGACCGGCGAGGTTGACCGCGTTGGCAAGGATCACGTTATCCCCGATCAAGCAGTTGTGCGCCACATGCACATAGGCCATGAGCATGTTGTTGCTGCCGATAACCGTGCTTTCTCCTTCTCCGGTCGCCGGATTCATCGTGACGTACTCCCGGATCACATTGCCATTCCCGATCCGCAGGTACGATTTTGCCCCGTTATACTTGAGATCCTGCGGTGCGGTGCCGATTGCCGCACCGTGAAATATCCTGTTGTTCTTCCCGATCATCGTGTATCCATCGATCAGGACATTGCTCCCGATCGTACACCCGTCATCTATCGTGACGTGCTCGCCGACAACCGAGTACGGGCCTACGGTGACGTTCTCCCCGAGTTCGGCGTCCGGATGGATGATCGCGGTGTCGTGTGTCCCGGTCAGCATTAAACCTCCATCATCGAGTTACTATCATCGAGGTCAGGTCCGCTTCCGCGACAACCTGCCCGTCGACATAGGCAACCCCTCTCATCTTGCAGAACTTTCTTCTCAGTGAAACCATCTCGAGCTCGAAACGCAACTGGTCCCCCGGACCGACGGGCTTGCGGAACTTCGCATTGTCGATCCCGATAAAATAAACAAGGTATCTCTCCGGACTGTCAACGGTCGACAGCAGCAGTATGCCGCCCACCTGCGCCATCGCTTCGATAATGAGAACTGCGGGCATGATCGGATGGCCGGGGAAATGCCCCATGAAGAACGGCTCGTTGATCGTGACGTTCTTGAGACCGACGACGCGCTTCTTGTCCTCGAGCTCGATGATGCGATCAACGAGGAGAAACGGATAACGGTGCGGCATGATCTTCTTTATAACGTTGATATCCCAGCAGCCTTTTTTCGAACCGGCGATCGTCCGTTTCCTGGCCTTGAGGATATCGGCCAGGATACCGGCGAATTTCAGATTGTAGACGTGCCCCGACCTCATCGCGATGATATGCCCCTCGATCGGAGTGCCTACGAGGCTCAGGTCGCCGATGATGTCCAGGATCTTGTGCCTGACAAACTCGTCCTCGAACCGGAGCGGTTCATCGTTCATGATCCCGTTCTCGTCGACGACGATCGCGTTTTCCAGGCTGCCCCCCTTGATAAGCCCCTCGGACCGCAACATGTCCACGTCCGACATGAGCGCGAAGGTGCGGGCCGGTGCGATCTCCCTGGCGAAAACATCCGGGTTGAGCTCGAACGAGGCGAACTGTGTGCCGATATGCCTGTTAGCGTACTCGATCGTAAAACTCACCTTGAACCCGTCATGGGGAATGGCTATGAACTCCACGTTGTCTTCGGAGAAAGCGACGGGACTGGTGATCTTCAGGGCCTTGACGGGAACACCCTGGTTCTTGAAGCTGACCTTCCGGAACTCCTCGACGAGTGATGCGCAGCTTCCGTCCTTCGGCTCCGGAGGTTCGTCCGCGTTTATATCTATAACGAGATTGTCCACCTGCAGGCCGGACACGGTGGCCAGGATATGTTCGACCGTGTGAATGACGGCGCCGTTCCTCGCAAGGGTTGTGTTCCGGCGTATCTCCTCCTCGCTGACGAACCCGACCCGTGCGGGTATCTCCACCACCGGGTCAAGGTCGACACGCCGGAAGATAACGCCTGTACACGGCTGAGCGGGGTGGAATACGGTCTTCACCATCTTGCCCGTGTGAAGTCCGATACCCTCGAACGTGAAGGAATTCTTAATCGTCCTCTGCTGTCGAACCACCGCGCATTCCTTTCTCGAGCGCTTCGACCCGCCGTCGAAGCTCCCTGAATTCCTTCAGAAGATCGGGCAGGCGTGTTGTTGCTGCGTATATCTTCCGTGAAAAGTCGTGTTCCCTCGCCGGGTATCCCGACACGCGCGTATTCCCGGGTATGGACTTGGTCACACCACCCTGCGCCCCTACCATGGTCCCATCGCCGATCCTGATATGACCGACAAGACCAGCCTGGCCGGCGAGGATGACGTTTTTCCCGAGCTCGGTGCTTCCCGAGATACCCACCTGCGCGGCGATAATGGAGTTCTCTCCCACCCTGACGTTGTGGGCTATCTGCACGAGATTATCTATCTTCGAACCTTTGGATACAAGCGTAACTCCCGTTGTCGCCCTGTCGATCGTCGTGTTGGCGCCGATCTCGACGTCTTCTTCGATGCGAACGATTCCGATCTGCGGGATCTTGTGATGAGTGTTGCCGCTCTTTGCGTATCCGAAGCCGTCGCTCCC